>VAZS01000180.1 GCA_005884855.1 Alphaproteobacteria bacterium
AGGGGCAAGGCCGTCGACGTGAAGCAGGTCGGGCGCGAACTTGGGGTGCGCTACGTTCTCGAAGGCAGCGTGCGCAAGTCTGGGAAGAGGGTCCGCATCGTGGGCCAGCTTATTGATGCGCGAACAGGTGGGCATCTCTGGGCGGATCGCTTTGACGGAGAGCTCGAAGATCTCTTTGAATTGCAAGACCAAGTAGCAACTAACGTCATTAGCGCGCTAGTTCCAAAATTGGAGCAAGTTGAGATCGAGCGCGTCAAGCACAAGCCGACTGAAAGCCTCGATGCCTACGACAGCTATCTGCGCGGAATCGCAACTATGCTGCCGTACACGAGGGAAGGTGATAACGAGGCGTTGCGCTTATTTTACCGTGCCATCGAGCTCGATCCTGAGTTCGCCGTGGCCTACGTTTGGGCGGCCTGGATTTTTGTAACTCGGAAGTCGAATGGCTGGATGATTGACCGAAACCGAGAAATCGCAGAGACCACTCGCTTGGCTCGATGCGCTGTCGAACTCGGCCGGGACGATGCAGCGGCGCTGTGCTGGGGAGGCGGCGCGCTCGCCTATGTGGCGAACGAACTAGACGAAGGCATCACTTTACTCGATCGGGCGCTGGTCCTTAATCCAAATTTGGCGGCCGCATGGAATGTCAGCGGGTGGCTACTAGTGTATCTTGGAGCGGCGGATGAGGCCGTAACGCGGTTCACAACCGCCATGCGCCTGAGTCCACTCGACCCACTCATTTTCCGCGTGCACGGTGGTGTCGCCTATGCTCATTTTTTCGCCGGTCGTTACGAGGAAGCAAGAGGTTGGGCGGAAAAGGCGGTGCGTTCGCGCCCCACCTGGCTCACGGGTGTGCGCGGCGCAGCAGTCTGTAACGCTCTAGCAGGCAGGTTGAACGACGCCAGAAGGTACATGGGCACCATGCGCGCGTTGGATCCCACGCTTCGGCTTTCTAATCTACAAGAAGTGCTCCCGTTGCGGCGCGCCGCGGACTTTGCAAGGTGGTCCGATGCCATGCGCGTGGCAGGCTTGCCAGAGTGATAACCAGAACGTCGCTTTTTTCGCACAAGCGGACGCAACTACTGCCCGCTCCAAGTCCGCTATTGAGGGAATAACATAAAAACATAGATCTGCTTTTGACCCGAAGATGAGAGGATAGGCGCGTCCGCTTCTGACCGTCGCCGGTCGAAATGACAAGATCAGAAGCCGTTCTAGACGATCATGAGGCAGACGCGTACACTATTACCCTCCCTCGCGAGCTGACAGACGGCTGGAGCCGCTGGTGCCCGCTTCGCTCGCCCATCGCGGGGCTCGCGTACGCGCCGTTTGCCTTTCGTCCAGCATTCGAATTGGTTGATCGCCGGAGGCATCCATGGCCAACCCCCTCTACTTCGAGGAACTGGAAATCGGGACCCGCAGCACGGCTGGGCCCTACGTCGTCTCGAGGGACGAAATTATCCAGTTCGCAAAAAAATATGATCCCGTGCCGCGCCACCTCGATGAGGAGGCTGCCGCGCGCTCTCTTTTCGGGGGCTTGACTGCGAGCAGCGCGCATACCTTCTCCATTTTCATTTTGTTGACCACCCAACTTCGGCCAAGACTCCATGTTCTTGCAGGATTGGATTGGAACGAGCTGAAGCTGCCGCACGCCGTACGTCCGGACGATGAGCTTGAGCTTGAAACCACCGTTTTGCAGATGCGTCTGTCCAAATCGAAACCCGATAGAGGTATTATTCTCACCCGAGTTCTGTTGCGCAATCAAAAGCGTGAAACGGCGCTGGAGTGCACGTCCAATATTTTTGTGGCACGTCGACTGCCGACTGCAACTTGAAAGCCTCTATCCGGTCCAGCCGACCAACCCTGCGGACCTTTGACTCGTCGAATCCACTTACCTTGCTTCTCCGCTGTTGTCAGATTTCACACATGCCAATGGCTTTGGAGACGTCCGGTCATGAGGTTAGACTGGAAGTGACGGCGCACCATCAGAATGACGCGATTGGTCCAACGCGGACATCCAGCGCCGCGTTGTCAAGGAAGCCCATTGCCTCGGCCAAAAAATACGATAGCTTTTGCTCCGCACAGTGAGGGGGAGATGACCCAAAAGTCCCTTACACGCCGCGTGCCATGCGACTTTAGAAAAGCGCTTTGAGTATCCAAATAGAGGAAAGAACGGGATCTAAATGGATTCCTTTACTGTTGCTTCCGAGCTGAAGGGTACGAAGGGCGACGTCATTGCCGCCAGAATCGAAGTGCCTATTCTCATTGTAATGATTTACGGTGTCGTCGGATTCATCCGATTGGGTTGGTCCCAAGATTACTACTTGTACACTTACGGTCCGGTGTTAGGTGGCGTCGCTGCCTCAGTAGGTCTTTTTACTTATTTTTTTCTTGTATCCGTGGAACGAAAAAAGAGCCGGAAAAATCTCCTGGTTCTGCTCGGATTGCTCCCATATTTCTACTCGGTATACATCATCGCAGTTCTTGGCCTGTACACAACCTATGAAGGGATGATCGCCAAGTTTTCATTTTGGGCAATGATAGGCGGGGTGTTCTGGGTTTTTCTGGGATTCCATTTGATCTATCGGTTTTACCTGATGACAGAGATCGTCAGGCAACACGATGAAAAAGCCAAGTTAGCTCAGAGACCGCTCCGCAATGACTGATTTTGAATTACCTGTGACACGCTACGCGTTGAGCGGCGATGTAAGCATTGCCTACAAAACGATGGGTGACGGACCGATCGATCTCATCATCGTTCCCGGAATGGTGTCGCATGTCGAGTTCATGCATGAATTGCCGGGATATACGGCGTCGATTCGTCGATTAGCCAATTTCGCTCGTGTCGTAACATTCGACAAACGCGGACAGGGGCTGTCCGACAGGGTGTCAGGCGCACCTTCGCTGGAACAGCGAATGGATGATGTTCGGGCCATTATGGATGACATCGGCTCGAAGCGGGCGGCGCTCCTGGGTATCTCCGAAGGTTCGCCGATGAGCATTATGTTCGCCGCCACATACCCGGAGCGGGTGTCCCACCTCATTTTATATTCGGGGTTCGCAAGCTCTCCTGCCCAAAACTTGGATAGATATGAAGAGATAGTTTCCGAACGCGTCAAGGCTTGGGGCACCGGCATGTTGATCAAGCTTATCAATCCAGCTCGGGCACACGATCCAAACGCCATTCGTCAGTTTGCCAAATTTGAAAGGCTATCCGCGAGTCCAGGCGCATATAGATCGTTCACATTGCTGAACGCATCGATTGACGTCAGGCCAATACTGCCGGCGGTTCGGGTGCCTACCTTGGTGCTTCATCGAAGAACCGACACTTTGATTCCAGTCGAGGCGGGTCGCAGTCTGGCAGCTCAGATTCCGGGTGCCAAATATATCGAATATCCTGAAGGCGATCACGTTTTGGCCCATGGCGACGTCGAAACGCTTTTGGGAGATGTGGAGGAGTTCATCACCGGCCAACGTGAGAACTCATCCACCGATACTGAACGCGTTTTGGCGACTGTTCTTTTCACGGACATCATAGACTCCACTCGCAGTGCCGCTGACATGGGCGACAAGAAATGGAGACAGTTGCTGGACAGCCACGATCAATTGGCGACAACGGTTGTCGATAAACATCGCGGCACCTTGATCAAGAGCACCGGCGATGGAATTCTTGCAACATTCGATGGTCCCGGTCGCGCTGTTCGGTGCGCGCTTGCCTTCGAGGCCGCTTCAAGACAAATTGGTTTGCCGCTGCGGGCCGGCATTCATACCGGCGAAATCGAAATCAGAGGCGGGGATATAGGCGGTATTGCCGTGCACGCCGCAGCCCGGGTTATGGCGCAATGCAATGCCAGCGAGGTCCTCGTCTCAAGGGTAGTCACCGATCTTGTGGCCGGGGCAGGTTTGAAATTCTCTAACCGCGGGTCGCACGAGCTTAAGGGTCTTCCGGGTCGATGGGAGCTTTTCGCTGCGAGCCTGTAGATCTGGGTGAAGCGCCTGGAGATATGGGCCGGATTTCCGGGTATGCGCGACGGGTGAACGCCGCCTCGGCAGCAAATAGCGACCGTGAGCAGAAGCTGGGCGCTGGCTGACTATGCCAGCGTATGCACGATCACCGGGCCCGCCACTGCGGTAGCCGGGCCAACGAGCAGCGGCG
>VAZS01000030.1 GCA_005884855.1 Alphaproteobacteria bacterium
AGAACGGTCGGCAGTAGTAATGGCATCGAGAAAGCGTGGCGTGGCGAGAGAGCGGGGTATTACGGCACGGATTGGCTTGGCGCACTCGCTAATTCAGCGTGCGCTTGCTGTCCGGACTGTCGAGCGAAAACGTCGGCACGTCGATTTCGAACCGCTCGCCCTTTGCGCTTTCCATCTCGTAACGGCCGGTCATGAAGCCGGATGCGGTTTGAAGCGGGACGCCACTGGTGTATTCGAACCGCTCGCCGGGAGCGAGCACAGGCTGCTCTCCGACCACGCCTTCGCCGCGGACTTCCTGCCTGTGTCCGGAGCCGTCGGTGATGATCCAGTGCCGCGCCCGGAGCTGCACGGTCTCCTCGCCGGTGTTGGTGATGACTATCGTGTAGGACCAGAAAAACTGACGTTTTTCGACCGAAGACCGTTCCGGCATGAAGTTCGGCTCGACGGTGACCTCGATCTGGCGGGTAATAGCGCGGTACATACGAGCGATTCTTTCGAAATCATGGCGCATCATATCCAAAAGCCGGGTCGGAACCAATCTCCGCCTCGCGGGGGTGACTTGCCTGCAACAGGCGTACCGATACTATCTTTGCGGGGCTGAAAACGCGTGAAAGCCGAGCTGCCCAGGAGACCGTCGTCAACACTTTTCAAGACCGGTGCCAGATGACTTCCATTGCCGATGGAATTGCCGGACGACCGCTCGCGGGCGCGGCGGACACGATTGCGCGCGACGAGACGGCACCGGCCAAGGCGCTGCCCGCGATTACACTACCAGCGGCCGGCGAGCGCGAACTGCGGCTCGATCTTTTCCGCGGGCTGGCGCTGTGGCTGATCTTCATCGATCATTTGCCGCCGAACCTGCTGACCTGGTTCACCATCCGCAATTACGGATTCAGCGACGCCACCGAAATATTCATTTTCATCTCCGGCTATACCGCGGCTTTCGTCTACGGCCGCGCGATGCTGGAGTCCGGCTTTGTCGTGGCGAGCGCGCGCATCCTGCGTCGGGTCTGGCAGATTTACGTCGCGCACGTGTTCCTGTTCACGATCTTCCTTGCGGAAATCTCCTATGTCGCCACCAGTTTCGAAAACCCGCTGTACACCGAAGAAATGGGGATCATGGATTTTCTCAAGCAGCCGGACGTCACCATCGTCCAGGCGCTGTTGCTGAGATTTCGTCCCGTCAACATGGACGTGCTGCCGCTTTACATCGTGCTGATGCTTTTCCTGCCGGTGATCCTGTGGCTGATGAAGTGGAGGGCCGATGCAACGCTGGGCATCTCGGTCGCACTTTATGCGCTGACCTGGCGTTACGACTGGTATCTTTCGGCGTATCCGAACGGCTATTGGGCGTTCAATCCGTTCGCCTGGCAATTGCTGTTCGTGTTCGGCGCGTGGTGCGCGCTGGGCGGAGCGCGGCGAATGTCCAGCATTCTGTCCTCGCGCATCACGTTGGCAATTTCGTTCGCCTATCTGTTCGCGGCGTTCTGCGTCACGCTGACCTGGTACCTGCCGCAATTGGGCCATGTGGTGCCGCGCCGGATCGAGCAATGGATGTACCCGATCGACAAGACCGATCTCGACGTGCTGCGGTTCGCGCATTTTCTGGCCCTTGCAGCCGTGACCGTTCGATTTCTGCCGAAGGACTGGCCGGGATTGAAATCGGCTTGGCTGCGGCCGTTAATCCTGTGCGGGCAGCATTCGCTGGAGATTTTCTGCCTCGGGGTGTTCCTGGCGTTCGCCGGCCATTTCCTGCTGGCCGAGGTTTCCGGGGGTGCTGCGATGCATTTGCTTATCAGTATTTCCGGAATCCTGATCATGTGGGCCGTGGCGTGGGTAATTTCGTGGTACAAACACGTTGCCGACAAGAGCGCTTCGCGAACGAAAGGCGCCGGCGGCAACGCGGATTTGGCGGGAGGAGGCGGATGAAGTCCAGATCGGGGGCAACCCTGGGATTGGCGATGCTGCTGGGTCTTTGGGCCGCGGCGAGCGCGCCGGTGCGCGCCGAAGACAGTTCGGCTCCCCAGAGCTGCGAAGTTCCAGCCTACCTGCTCGCGACCGAAAGCCCGCTTCCCAAGGTCGCCGACGCCGTAAAAGGCGGGCGGCCGCTGGAGATTCTGGTGGTAGGCAGCCGGTCCTCGACCATCACCACGTCGGAGGCAAGCGGCTATCCCGGGCGTTTGCAGGCAGCGCTACACGAGAAACTCCCGTCAGTGGCGGTTAATGTATCCGTAGAAATACAGGTAAAGAAAACCGCCATGGAAGTAGCCGGCACCTTCGTTAAGCTGATGGAAGTTAAAAAGCCTACCTTGGTGGTCTGGCAGACCGGCACTGTCGATGCTTTGCGCTCCATCGATCCCGATGAGTTTCGCGCCGCACTTGATGCCGGTGTTGCTGCGCTGCAAAATGCCGGAGCGGACGTGGTCCTGATGAATTTGCAATATAGCCCTCGCACCGAAACGATGATTTCGGTGCCGCCTTACCTAGATAACATGCGGGTGGTGGCGCAGAAGTACGATGTTCCGCTGTTCGATCGGTTTGCCATCATGCATCAATGGAACGACGCGGGAGACTTCGACCTGTTCAGCGCCTACCACGGGGTCGAGCTTGCCAAGCGTGTCCACGATTGCCTTGGCCGGGCGTTGTCGACATTTGTGATCGACGCCGCTCATCTCGGCCCAGCTCAGCAGAATTGAGGATCTAGCGTTAATGAGTCGTCTACGCCCTTTTTGTCTAACAACAGCGCTGGCCGGCCCTGCGATCGCAGGGCTCGCGCTGTTGACGTCAGTCTCGGTGGTGCCCGCGCGTGCCCAAACAGCCCAGGCCTCGCAACAAGCTAAAGCATCCGAAACATCTGACGCTGCCAAACCGGAAGCGTCCCGGACCACCGGTACTGCCAACGTCGCATCGGTCGATCAGTCCAATCCTTCGCAGCAAAAGAGCATCGCCGCCAAGACGATCGACACGGTGAAGGAGGTCGCGAAATCTGCTGGCGACATTTTTAGCCGCGTGCCTTGCCTGCCTCCGAAGGGCGGCCCCAAGTCGATGGGATCGCTGCCGCATGTGGCGGGCAAGCTGGCTTCGGGCCAGCCGGTGGAGATCATCGCCTTCGGATCGTCTTCGACCGCTGGTTTCGGCGCCACCTCACCTGAATTCAACTACCCCAACCGGCTCGCGGCGCAACTGCGCCGCCAGTATCCGAGCGCCGAGATTACTGTCGTCAACCGCGGCAAGGGCGGCGAAGACGCGCCCGAGATGATGAAGCGGTTGCAGACAGAGGTGATCGACATGAAGCCCGATCTGGTGATCTGGCAGGTCGGCACCAATGCCGTGCTGCGTAATCTCGATCCCGCCGAAACCGCCAAAATTGTCGAGGACGGCATCACGCTCATTCAGGCCGCTGGCGCTGATCTCGTGCTGGTCGATCCGCAATATTCCCCGAGGCTCAATGAACGTGCGGAAAGCGCGAACAAAATGGTCAGGCTGCTCGGCAGGGTCGCCGAGCTCCGCCATGTCGGCATCTTTCCGCGCTTCCAGGTGATGCGCGAGTGGCATGAGCAGCAGTCAATCCCGTTCGACAACTTCGTGATCGCTGACGGCCTGCACATGAGCGATTGGGGCTATGCCTGCTTCGCCCAACTGCTCGGCGACGACATCATCAAATCCGTCGGGCAGATCAAGCTCGGGGTCAACGTGCCGCGCAAGGTGCAAACGTATCGGCCGATGTGAACTCACGCCTTCTCCAGCGCTCGCTGCAAATCCTCGATCAGATCGTCGCGGTGTTCGAGACCGGCCGAGAACCTGACAAAACCCTCGCTGATCCCGAGTTCGGCCCGCGCCTCCGGCGTCAGCCGCTGATGGGTCGTGGTCGAGGGATGGGTGACGAGGCTCTTGGCGTCGCCGAGATTGTTCGAAATCCGCGCCAGCTTCAGCGCGTTGAGCGCACGGAATGCGGCCGGCTTGCCGCCCTTGATTTCAAAACCCACAAGCGTCGATCCGGCGCGCATCTGCTTCTTCGCCAACGCTGCCTGCGGGTGATCGGCGCGGCCGGGATAAATCAGCCGCGAGATTTTGGGATGCTGCGCCAGGGCGTCCGCGATCGCCGCAGCGGTTTCGGTCTGCGCGCGTACCCGGATAGCCAGCGTCTCCAGCCCTTTCAGCAGGATCCAGGCGTTAAACGGCGACATCGATGGACCGGTCTGGCGCAAAAAAGTGTGGATGTGTTCGGCGATGAAAGCCTCGGAGGCGAGAATAATTCCCCCGAGGCAGCGGCCTTGACCGTCGATATGCTTGGTTGCCGAATACACCACGACATCGGCGCCGAGCTCCAGCGGGCTCTGCCAGATCGGCGTCGCGAACACGTTGTCCACGATCAGCCGTGCGCCGGCAGCATGCGCGATTTGCGCGATGGCGCCGATATCGAGCACCTCCAGCGTCGGGTTTGTCGGGCTCTCCAGAAAGCAGCTTTTGGTGTTCGGCCGCATCGCCCGCTTCCATTGATCGAGATCGAGGCCATCGACCAGTGTGGAGGAAATGCCATAGCGCGGCAGCAGATCTTCCACGACGTAGCGGCACGATCCGAACATCGCCTTGGCGGCCACCACGTGATCGCCGGCCCTCAGCGGCGCGAGAACGGCGGTGGTCACCGCGGCCATTCCGGTCGCCGTGGCGCGCGCGGCTTGCGCGCCTTCCAGTTCGATCATGCGGCGCTCGAACATGGTGACGTTGGGATTGGAAAAACGCGAATAGAGGAAACCGGAGTCTTCGCCCTTGAACCGCGCTTCGCACTGTTCGGCGCTGTCGTAGACAAAGCCCTGGGTCAGAAACAGCGCCTCGGAGGTTTCAGCGAATTGCGAGCGCAGGGTGCCGGCATGCACCAGGCGGGTTTCGGGACGATAGCCCGCACTTGATGACGCGGACGTGGCGAAATCAGGCATGTGCCCTCCATCGTGACCATCAAAAAAATGGTCACAAAAAACCGGCCTGGAAAAATTCCACAGGCCGGGATCACACTGTCCCCGGCCTGTTTAGCTACTTGTTTAACGTGGCTGCAAGCCGGCCGGCTCAAATCACCACGGGATAAGTGATGCTGATATTCCCTCGCGCCCTTTCCGTCAAGGCGGCCATCGGATAACCGATAAACGTCCGTATTTTCAGCGTCTGGATGGCTATAAGCAAGTCATCCCGGGGGACCAATCGTGTCGTTCACGCTTCAACCCGGCGCCAATGGCATTCTACCCGACCGCATGATCGCGGCGATGGCCGATGCCGGACTTATTCTGCCGGCCTATCCCTTTATCGAAAGCCAGATTCAACCCGCGAGCCTCGATCTGCGCCTGGGCGACATCGCCTACCGGGTGCGGGCGAGCTTTTTACCCGGGCCGGGCGCGACCGTGGCGGAACGCATCGACCAATTGAAGTTGCACGAAATCGACTTGAGCGACAGCGCGGTGCTGGAAACCAACTGCGTCTACGTCGTGCCGCTGCTGGAAAGTCTGGCGCTGCCGCCGGAAATCGTCGCCGCCGCCAATCCGAAAAGTTCGACCGGGCGGCTCGACGTGTTCACCCGCGTTATCGCAGATGGCACGCGGCGCTTCGACATGATCGGCGCGGGCTACCATGGCCCGCTCTATGCCGAGATCAGCCCCAAGACATTCCCGGTGCTGCTGCGCGAGGGATCGCGGTTGTCGCAGGTGCGCTTCCGTGCCGGCGATGCCATTCTCACATCCAGTGAACTCGACGCCTTGCATGATCTGGAACGGCTGGTCGATATCGACGATGCCGATCTCGCCAAAGGCGTGGCGCTCAGCGTCGATCTCTCAGGCCAGACCGGCAGCGGGTTTGTCGGCTACCGCGCCAAACGTCATACCGGCGTCGTCGATATTGACCGCCGCGCCGGCTATGCCGCCGATGAATTCTGGGAAGCGATACGCGCTCGGCCCGACGGCAGCCTCATTCTCGATCCGGGCGAGTTTTACATTCTGGCGTCGAAAGAGGCGGTGCAGGTGCCACCTGACTATGCCGCGGAGATGGTGCCGTTCGATCCTCTTGTCGGCGAATTCCGCGTGCATTATGCCGGCTTTTTCGATCCCGGCTTTGGATATGCCGGAGCTGGCGGGCAAGGCTCGCGCGCCGTGCTGGAAGTGCGCTCGCGCGAAGTGCCGTTCATCCTTGAACATGGTCAGATCGTCGGCCGGCTGGTCTACGAAAAAATGCTGGCGCGGCCCCACGCGATGTATGGCCAGCGGATCGGCTCCAACTATCAGGCGCAGGGCCTCAAGCTGAGCAAGCATTTTCGGGTGTGAGTTTGACTCGTGTCCCGGAAGCGGCGATACGCGCAACAGGAGCCCACATGAGCGCAGCGCGACAAGGCACGGACGAAGCGCAATGGCTGCGGTGGCGAAGCGTCGCCGATCTCTATCACGCCTATTTCACCGGCCTCATTCTAACCGTTGTGACGCGGCGAAGCACCGCCGAGGCCGCCGAATTCGTGTTCCGGGTGTTTCGCCGTCAACAACATGAACGTTTTCTGCCCGGTCTGGAAAAGCTCGGGTTGAGTAGCCTGCCGCACGCCGTCGCGGCGGCGCAATACCACTATCTTTCGAACTGGATCGGCGGGGTGTCGGTCGAATATATCTATGAGTCCGACCGCA
>VAZS01000031.1 GCA_005884855.1 Alphaproteobacteria bacterium
AGCGCGTCGCAATTGCGCGCACGGTTCTCAAGGCACCGCCGATCCTGGTGCTCGATGAGGCGACCTCGGCGCTGGACAGCCATACCGAACATGAAATTCAGGAGGCGCTGGAGCGGGTGTCGCGCAACCGGACCTCGCTGGTGATCGCTCACCGGCTGTCCACGATTGTCTCGGCTGACGAAATAATCGTGCTCGATCAGGGCCGCATCGCCGAGCGAGGTACCCACGCGCAGCTTTTGGCAAGCGGCGGACTTTATGCCAGTATGTGGAACCGGCAGCGTGAGGCCCAAGAGGCTCGGGAGAAGCTGGCACGAATCGGCGACGACAACGAAGCTCCGAACCGAGCCCCGCCCGCGGTCGAAGATACCTTGGTGACCCCGGCCGCCGCGGAATGAACAAATCAGATTCCCCCCGCACCGATGCGAGGGAATCAAAAGAGATCAGTGAATTTTCATGTCCATCGCCCATTCCATCCGCGCGCAGATTCCGCCTGTACATCCCGAAGGCTACCCGTTCATCGGCGGCTTTGCTCTTGTTAGTCTGATCCTGTTCTGGATTTGGCCGCCGCTCGGCTGGATCGGGACGCTGCTGACGGTCTGGTGCGCGCTGTTCTTCCGTGATCCGGTACGCGTCACGCCGGTGCGGGAGGGCATTGTGGTCGCGCCGGCCGACGGGCGCATCTCGATGGTGACGCAGGTGCTGCCGCCGGCCGAACTGGGCCTCGGCGACGCACCGCTGCCGCGAGTATCGATCTTCATGAGCGTGTTCAACTGCCATGTGAACCGCAGCCCGGCAGCGGGACGCATCGATCGCATTGCGTATCGGCCGGGCACCTTCATCAATGCCGATCTTGACAAGGCCAGCGAGGACAACGAGCGCAACTCGCTCGTGATCTCCACCCCTAACGGCCGCATCGGCGTCGTCCAGATCGCGGGTCTGATCGCACGGCGGATCGTCTCGTTCGTCCGCGAAGGTCAGTCGGTCGGTGCGGGCGAGCGGTTCGGGCTGATACGGTTTGGATCGCGCCTCGACGTTTACCTGCCCGAAGGCACTAAAGCGCTGGTGTCTGAGGGCCAGACCGCTGTGGCGGGCGAGACGATTTTGGCCGATTTCAGGCTCCCCGATATCGGCCGTACTTTCCGGGCCGATTAACTAAATTCAGCGGTCAGCCACTGGGGGCCAGCTGCAATGGCGCAGCCCGCCGTGACTTGCTATATGTATCTCCACCATGCAGATGCCCGCCGATCCTAACTATCCGGAAATGCGCCGCCGCCGGTTTCGTCCGATCCCGGTGCGTATGCTGGTGCCCAACGTCATCACCCTGCTGGCGATCTGCGCGGGACTGACGGCCATCCGTCTCTCCACCGAGGGGCGGATGGAGCTGGCTGTTGCGGCCATCGTATTCGCCGCGATGCTCGATGGCATAGACGGTCGTGTCGCGCGCATGATCAAGGGTCAGTCGAAATTCGGGGCAGAACTCGACAGCCTCGCGGATTTTGTCAATTTCGGCGTCGCGCCGGGATTGATCCTGTATTTCTGGCAATTGAATGAGCTGCATAATGTCGGCTGGATCGCCGCAATGGTTTTCGCGATCAGCGGAGGACTGCGGCTCGCCCGCTTCAATGCCACGATGGATGATCCGAACAAACCTGTGTTCGCGGGAAGTTTCTTCACTGGCGTTCCGGCCCCGGCGGGCGCGATCACGGTGCTGCTTCCGATCTATTTGGCATTTCTGGGCTTGCCGAGACCACCTGCGGTGCTCACGGCTCTTTATACTCTGCTGATTGCGTTCCTAATGGTTTCCAGGCTGCCGGTGTTTTCGGGCAAAATACGCATGCGCGTGCCGCCGGAAATGGTGCTGCCGGTTTTCGTCGCGGTTGTTTTCTTTATAGCACTTCTGATCAGCTATCCCTGGCATATTCTCTCGGCGGGTTCGGTGCTTTTCCTGCTGAGCTTGCCGATCGGATGGAAGTCGTACCGGGACCATCAGCGCAAAGCCGCCGCGCCGGAAGCGACATCACCCGAGGTCGCACCGGGCAATCCGGCGCCGCCGTTCGCGTCGGTGCCTCTCGAACCGGACCACGACGACGACGACCGTCCGGCTCGGCTGAACTGATCCGGCGCCACGCTGCTTCCGGCTTGATCTCTACATACCCGCCATGAGCTATCGCTGAGTTGGGTTCGGCCCCGATGTCGGCTATATGGCTGAGCATGCACGGTCCCTGAAAAACACGGCCGGCCCAATATTCGTGGAGAAAACGCCCGTGACCGATTCCGGAAAAGCGCCGCTGCCCGCATCAGTTCTTGAGGCCTTGGGGCGTTACGATACGCCGACCATCTGCAACGCCCTGGAGATCGTCGCGCCGCATCGCCGTCTGATCGGTTTCACGACCAAGCCGCTGGTGTGCCCGTTTCCCGATCTGCCGCCGATGGTCGGATATGCGCGCACCGCGACCATCCGCGCTACCACGGCTTCGCCCTTGTCAGCCTCCGAACAGCAGAAACTGCGGATCGCCTATTATGAATATGTCGGCACTGGACCAGGTCCACGTATCAACGTGATCCAGGATGTCGACGGCCCCGAGATTGGGTTCGGAGCCTTCTGGGGCGAGGTGCAAAGCTCGGTGCACAAGGCGTTGGGCTGTCTGGGCGTTGTCACTGACGGATCCATCCGCGATACCCCGCAATGGGCGCCGGGCTTCCAGGCGCTCGCCGGCTCCATCGGACCCTCGCACGCCTACGTTCACGCCGACAGTTTTGGCGGCGAGGTTCGCGTCGCCGGAATGGCGGTTCGTTCCGGCGATCTCATTCATGCCGACCGTCATGGTGCGGTGGTGATTCCGCTAGAGGTCGCCGCCAAGGTCCCGGATGCTGCCGAACTGTGCGGCCGCCGCGAGACGCCGATCCTTGAAATCGCCCGCAGTCCATCATTCACGCTGGAAAAACTGAAAGAAGCGTTGGCCAGGTCGGCCGAAATTCACTAGGCCTTTGGTTTAGCGGAGCGTATCGCGATGAAGGTCAACGGCAAGACGGTATTGATTACCGGTTCGACCGACGGCGTCGGCCGCTATGTCGCCGCCAAACTCGCCTCCGGCGGTGCAAAGGTGCTGATCCACGGCCGCGACACAGCGCGCGCCAAAACGCTTGCCGACGAAATCAAGCGGGATGGGCGCGGTGAAGCCGTGTTCTATCAGGCCGATTTGTCCTCGCTCGCCGGCGCGCGGCGACTCGCGGATTTAGTCGTCGCCGAAAATGACCGGCTCGACATTTTTATCAGCAATGCCGGGATCGGATCGCGGACGCAGGGGCCCGAGCGCCGGACCAGCGCTGACGGTCATGAATTGCGCTTTGCCGTAAACTATCTCTCCGGCTTCCTGCTGGCTTACCTGCTGCTTCCATTGCTGAAGGCAAGCGCACCGTCGCGTATCGTCAATGTCGCCTCGCTCGGCCAACATCCGCTCGACTTCGCAGACGTGATGCTGACCAAAGACTACAGTGGCGGACGCGCCTATGCGCAAAGCAAGTTGGCGCAGATCATGTTTGCGATCGATCTCGCGCGTGAACTCAAGGGGTCCGGCGTGACGGTGAATGCGCTTCACCCCGCTACGTATATGAACACCACCATGGTCCGCGAAGGCGGCATAACGCCAATCTCCACGGTCGAGCAGGGCGGTGAGGCCATCCTGCATCTTGCGGTCGGCGACGATCTTGACGGCAAGACCGGGCTGTTCTTCAACGGCATGCACGAAGCTCAAGCCCATCCACAGGCCTATGACGAGGCTGCCCGCAAGCGCTTGCGCGCGCTCAGCCTCGAGCTGACGGGGCTGCAGGCCGCGTGATCCCCGATCTGCCGCTGGATTTGAATGGCAGCCGACAGCGGTAGTTATGGTTAGCGAAGTATTTACATTGGGTGCGGTCGCGGTTGGCTCGTCCGTTCCGGCGCCAATCGGCTTATCCTTTACGCGTCTTTAATGGCGCTTACGTAGGGTTGCGTTGTGCGGCTCGGGACGGGTCGCGCTACCGTTCAGAACGGCCGGTAGCTGGCGTATGCGTTGGAGTCTCCCATGGACATCATGACCGGCGTCGGGCTCGTGTTTGGCACGGTCGTAATCGCAACGATGATGCTCCTGGGCGGCGATCTGCACTTGTTCGTCAGCGAGCACGCCATCATCATCATTTTCGGCGGATCGATTGCCGCCACCATGATCAGGTTTCCGCTCAGCGCGATCCTGCACGGGCTGCCTCTCGGTGCGAAATTCGCATTCACGATGAGTCGGCTTTCCGCGCGTGATCTGGTCGAGGAACTGGCCCGCATTGCCGAAATCGCTCGCAAGCAGGGACCGGTCGGGCTGGAGAAGGTCGAGACGGACGAGCCGTTTCTAGCCAAGGGAATCCGCTACGTCGCTGACGGATACGATCTCGAGTTCATTCGCGACAACCTCGAACGTGACCGTGACAATTTCCTGATGCATCTGGACGAAGGCGGCAAGATCTACCGCGGTATCGGCGATTGCGCGCCGGCGTTCGGTATGATCGGCACATTGATCGGCATGGTGCAGATGTTCGCCAACATGACCGACCCTTCCAAACTCGGTCCATTCATGGCAACCGCCCTGCTGGCGACGCTTTACGGCGCGCTGGTCGCGAACTTGTTCTGCCTGCCGATCGCCGACAAGCTGCACGGCAAGCTGCTTGACGAGGAAACCAATCGCACGCTGATCATCGATGGCATTCTGATGATCCGCGATTCCAAAAGCCCGGCGCTGGTTAGGGAAATGCTGCTGGCTTACCTGCCGGAAAAACACCGCCAGGAAGAGGGCGAGCCGGTACCGGCCTGATCGGCTAGAGGGCGCCAGTCCGGGAAGCAAGCGATGGCCAAAAAAAAGCGTGGCGACGCACACGGAGGAGGGCACGGCTGGTTCGTGACCTTTGCCGACCTGATGGGTTTGATGATGAGCTTCTTTGTCATGCTCGTCGCCTTCTCGACCATGGATAACAACAAGCTCAAAATCGTCGCCGGTTCGATGCGCGAGGCTTTCGGCGTGCAGACCGAAGCGCGATTTAATGGGATCATCGAATCCGATGGCTTGCCGACACGGCCGAAGCTGAAAAACGCCGCGCATATTCCACCGGAAGAAGCTTCCAATACGCCGACACCGGACGAGCACGAGCGCAGTATTGCACAGGGCGCGCGGGTGAAGATCGATCGCGAGTTCGCTCTCGCATCGGCTTCATTGCGGCAGGCGCTGCAGGACATGCCGGAACTGACCGAAGTCTCAAAACACATCATGTTTGAGGAAACCAAGCTGGGCCTCAATCTGGAAATCATCGATCAGGATGGCCGCTCGATGTTCGCCGACGGCTCCAAGGTGCCTTACGACCGCACGCGCCGACTAATCGAAAAGCTTTCGGTACCGCTCAAGGCGACGCCGCTGCGAATCTCGATCGTTGGGCACACGGCGGCCGGTTTCGTGCCGACACGAGGCGATTATGGTGCGTTCGACCTCTCAGCAGATCGAGCCAATGCGGTGCGCCAGATTCTCGAGCGGCAAGGACTGCCGCCGGCCCATATCTTTGCGGTTTCCGGCAAGGCCGATACCCTGCCGCTGTTTCCCGATGATCCCACACTGGCGGCAAACCGGCGGGTGACAATTACGCTGATGCGCGAAGATCCGCCGCTGCCGCCCGGCCTGAAGCCGTAGACGATGAAAGTAGCATGTTACCTCAGCCGCTGCAACGCCGTGGCAGTGTGGCGACCTCCGACGCCGCTCGCGGGTGCTATGGATGCGGGTTGACAGTCTTTCCAGGAAAGCGTCGATAACCGCCGGATCAAATCAATCGACAGAGCGTTTGCCGTCATCATGGCCGTCACCGTCACATCAACCGAAGCCCATGAGGGGCCGGTCCAGACTGGGTTTTGGGCGCTGACGCTGGGAAGCATCGGCGTGGTGTTCGGCGACATCGGAACCTCACCGCTGTATGCATTTCGAGAGGCCGTCGCCGGGGCTGCGCAAGGCCAGCCGGTCACTCGAGTCATCGTGCTTGGCGTTTTGTCGCTGATTCTTTGGGCGCTCTTCATCGTCGTCACAGCCAAATACGTCCTGCTGCTGTTGCGCGCCGATAACAACGGGGAGGGCGGCACGCTGTCGCTGATGGCGTTGGGGCAGCGGGCATTGGGCCGGCGAAGCTGGCCATTGCTGGCGCTGGGTGTCGTGGGCGCTTCGATGTTTATCGGCGATTCCATGATAACGCCGGCCATTTCGGTGCTGTCCGCGGTCGAAGGTCTCAAGCTCGCCGCGCCCGCGCTCGAGCACTACGTAGTACCGCTGACCGTTTTCATCCTTGTCGTGCTGTTTGGGGTTCAGAGCGGCGGCACGGCCCGCGTGGCGTCGGCGTTCGGGCCGGTCATGGTGGTCTGGTTCTCCGCGCTTGCCCTGATGGGTCTGGTTCACATCAGCGACGACCCGTCCGTGCTGGCGGCAATCAATCCATGGTACGGCATTCAGTTCTTGCTGACGCACGGGACCATCGGAATGGTGACCTTGGGTGCGGTATTTCTGGCTGTGACCGGTGGTGAGGCGCTTTATGCCGACCTTGGGCACTTCGGAAGGAAGCCGATCCAGGCCGGATGGCCGGTCATCGCGAGCCAGGCGGTGATTACGGGAGCGTATTCGCTGACGCGGCAAGCTGTGCAACTCGGGCTGCTACCGCGCTTTGAGGTCCGCTACACCTCGGAAACGCATGCCGGACAGATCTATCTGCCGCGCGTGAATCGGTTGTTGCTGATGGGCGTATTGCTGCTGGTGTTGCTGTTCCGCACCTCGAGCAATTTGGCATCGGCCTATGGCATCGCCGTCTCCACGACGATGGTCGCCGACGGCATCATGGGTTTCGTGGTGATCTGGAAATTATGGAATTGGCGCGCCGCCACCGCCGCAGCGCTGATTATGCCGTTTGTCGTCGTCGACATGACGTTCTTCAGCGCGAACCTTTTGAAACTGCTGGAAGGGGCGTGGGTGCCACTGCTGTTCGGTGTCGCCATGGCCATCATGATCTGGACCTGGCGGCGCGGTTCGATGATCCTGACCACGAAGACACGGCGGATCGAGGTTCCGTTGGGTGACCTGATCAAGAGCCTCGAGAAACGACCGCCTCACATCGTCAAGGGCACCGCGGTTTTTCTGACCAGCGATCCGAGTTTCGTGCCGACCGCGCTCTTGCATAATCTAAAGCACAACAAGGTGCTTCATGAGCACAACGTCATCTTGACAATCGAAACCATGCACACGCCGCGAGTCGACCCCGCCGAGCGCGTCCGCATGGAAACCATCAGTGAAAGATTCGCGACCGTCCGGCTGCGCTTCGGCTTCATGGAATCGCCGAACGTTCCGAAAGCGCTCGTGATCGCGAGGAAGCTCGGGTGGCAATTCGATATCATGGCGACTTCGTTTTTCGTGTCGCGGCGCTCGTTGAAGCCCTCGGCGCAGTCCGGCATGCCGCTCTGGCAGGACCACATGTTCATTGCCTTGAGCCGGTCGGCCAATGACGCCACAGATTACTTCCAGATCCCCACCGGGCGCGTCGTTGAAGTGGGGACGCAAGTAACCATCTAAAGTTCATGCAGTTTTGCATGGCTCAGCCTTGAAATCAGGCTAGACCATGCTCCACGCGCAGCACTATATGCGCCTCGCTTCCCAGTGAAGCATTTGAGGTCTTCCGCTCCAATGACCAGCGATGTCGTAGTTCCCGCGCCGGAAACGGCTGTGGGCGATTTTCATGCCCACGCCCATTCAACCGCTGGTTTCAAGGCGCTGCTGCTGGGCAGCATCGGTGTCGTCTATGGCGACATCGGCACCAGCCCGCTGTACGCGTTCCGCGAAGCAGTCATGGCAGCCGGGGGGTCCCCGGGCGCTGTTACTTCACAGGCGGTACTCGGCGTCCTGTCGCTGGTCCTGTGGGCGCTGATCATCGTCGTCACGCTCAAATATGTGCTGATCCTGCTTCGCGCGGATAACAACGGCGAGGGCGGAACACTGGCGCTGATGGCCCTGGCGCAGCGTGCGGCTGGTTCGGATGCCGGCAAGATAGTTCTTCTCGGAATTGCTGGTGGTGCTCTTTTTTATGGCGACGCGGTGATCACGCCGGCAGTATCCGTGCTTTCGGCAATCGAAGGAATGACAATAGTCACCGCCGCGTTTGAACCGTACGTGGTGGCTTTGACGGTAGTAATACTACTCGCGCTGTTTGCGGTGCAGTCGCGAGGCACGGCTCGCGTCGCGACTTTCTTCGGTCCGATCATGTGCGTGTGGTTCGCCGTGATCGCGATCGCCGCGATTTCGCCGATCGTGCAGCATCCCGAAGTCGTGCTGGCGCTGAATCCGCTGTATGCCGTCTCGTTCATTCTGCATCACGGCATTATCGGCTTCGTCACGCTCGGCGCGGTGTTTCTTGCTGTTACGGGAGCTGAGGCGCTTATGCCGACCTCGGGCACTTTGGAAAACGGCCAATTCAGACCGCGTGGCTTTTGATCGTGCTGCCGTCGCTGGCGGTGAACTATCTGGGACAGGGCGCGCTCGTTTTGGAAAATCCCAAGACGCTAGAAAATCCATTTTTCCTGATGTTTCCGAATTGGGCGTTGTTTCCGATGGTTGTACTTGCCGTCATGGCCGCCGTGATCGCGAGCCAGGCGGTGATTACCGGCGCGTATTCTTTGACTCGCCAAGCCATTCAACTGGGGCTGATGCCGCGGTTTGAAATCAGGCACACCTCTGAATCCCATTCTGGCCAAATCTACATCCCCCGGATCAACATGCTGCTGTCGATCGGCGTGGTCTTGCTCATTGTTCTGTTTCGTTCGTCGAGTGCACTGGCATCGGCCTACGGCATCGCGGTCACCGGGACGATGGTGGTCACCGCGATGATGGGTTTTTTCGTGATCTGGAGAGTCTGGAATTGGTCACCCTTCGCGGCCGCTGCGCTGATTGCGCCATTTCTGTTCCTTGATCTGATATTCCTTGCGGCCAACCTTCTGAAAGTGTTCGAGGGCGGCTGGGTGCCTCTGGCCCTGGGCGGTGTGGTGATGCTGCTGATGTACACCTGGCGTCGCGGCAGCCGGCTATTGTTCGAGAAATCGCGCAAGCTGGAGTTTCCGCTTGCCGATCTGGTGGCGATGCTGGAAAAGCGACCGCCTCAGCGGGTTCCCGGCACCGCCGTATTCCTGACCAGCGATCCAACCAGTGCCCCAACCGCACTCATGCATAGCCTGAAACACTACAAGGTGCTGCACGAGAAAAATGTCATCCTGACCATCGAAATCGCGCCGACGCCGCGGGTTGACTTGTCGGAGCGGGTCAAGCTCGAACAGATCAGCGCCACGTTCTCCAAGGTCACGCTGCGGTTCGGGTTCATGGAATCGCCGAATGTGCCGAGAGCATTAGCGATCGCGCGCAAGCTGGGCTGGCAGTTCGATATCATGTCCACGTCGTTCTTCCTGTCACGGCGCGCGCTGAAGCCGGCTGCGCATTCGGGTATGCCGCGTTGGCAGGATCATTTATTCATCGCGCTGAGCCGCACCGCCAACGACGCCACCGACTATTTCCAGATTCCGAGCGGAAGGGTTGTCGAAGTCGGAACGCAGGTTACCGTCTGATTTCGGGTCCCATCAAACTGCCGTCCGTGCTTGATTTTCACGTCGCGAGGGGCGAGGTTGGCGGTTTACGGCGGGCAGTTGCTGGAGGAATTGGTGGCGGACGTTCACGATTTGACGCCGGAAGAGGTTTCGAAGGGCATGGCCGAGGGACGCTACCTATTGGTTGACGTCCGCGAGCTGAACGAAATTGCTGTGGAAGCCTATCCCAGCGCTGTCGTGGTTCCGCTGTCGGCCTTCGACCCACACGGCATTCCCGATCCAAAGGGCAAGCACGTGGTCTTCGCGTGTCGGTCGGGCAAGAGATCCGTGACGGCATCGCTGGCCGCGCAGGCCGCCGGCTTTGCCTATGACAATCATCTTGCGGGGGGAATGCTGGCCTGGAAGGCTGCCGGATTGCCGACGAAGACCGGCGGCTGACCGGCCTATGACTTCCATGAACAAGGTGTTTGCCGATCTTCCGATCACGGTTTTCGAGGCCATGTCGCAGCTCGCGCGCGACAACAACGCCATCAATCTAGGCCAGGGCTTCCCGGACGATCCCGGTCCGGAGGACATTCGACGGGCGGCGGCCGATGCCGTGATGGACGGCTACAACCAATACCCGTCGATGATGGGCATTTCGGAATTGCGGCAGGCGATATCGGAACACTACGGCCGCTGGCACGGCCTTGTCCTCGATCCAATGACTGAGGTGATGGTGACCTCAGGCGGGACCGAGGCGCTAACGAGCGCGATCCTCGCGGTCGTCGAACCCGGCGACGAGGTGGTGGTTTTCCAGCCGGTCTACGATTCCTATCTCCCGATCATTCGCCAGGCGGGAGGGATACCGCGTCTGGTGCGCCTCGAACCGCCGCATTGGCGACTGACCGAGGAGGCGCTACGAGACGTTTTCACAGCGAAAACCAAAGCCGTTCTTTTTAATAACCCCCTCAATCCCGCCGCGGTTGTCTATCCGCGCGAGGACCTCGAACTGCTGGCGCGGTTCTGTCAGGAGTTCGACACCATAGCGATTTGCGACGAAGTTTGGGAACATGTGATCTTCGACGGCCGTGAACATATTCCCTTGATTACCATCCCGGGAATGCGCGAGCGCACCATCAAGGTCGGATCTGCGGGCAAGATCTTTTCGTTGACAGGGTGGAAAATCGGCTTCGTTTGCGCCGCGCCGCCACTGCTGCGTGTCACAGCCAAGGTGCACCAGTTCCTCACTTTCACCACCGCGCCCAATCTGCAGGTGGCGGTCGCCTACGGGCTCGGCAAGCCAGCGGATTATTTTTACAAAATGCGCACGGGTTTGGCCCGCAGTCGCGATCGTCTGACGGCCGGACTGGAGAGCATCGGTTTTCCGGTTCTTCGCTCCCAAGGCACTTATTTCCTTACGGTCGACCTGTCGCCGCTTTGCCTCAACGAGACCGACGAGGCGTTCTGCAAGCGCATCGTGACCGAGTACAAGGTGGCGGCGATCCCGGTATCGGCTTTTTACGAGAAGGCCGCCGTTACCTCGGTGGTGCGTTTTTGCTTCGCCAAGAAAGATTCGACACTGGACACCGCACTCGAGCGTTTGTCCGATGCGGTGCACCGCCGATGAGCTGCAAGAAAATACGATTCCTTTTCGCGGTTGCCGTGCTGCTGAGTGTGGTGGTGCCGCCGGCGCGGGCTGATGAGCGGATTGTCAACTTCTATAACTGGTCGAACTATATGGCGCCGGGGGTGCTCGAGGAGTTCACCAAGCAAACCGGGATCAAGGTCGTCTACGACACTTTCGACGCCAACGAGACGCTGGAGACGCGTTTGCTGGCGGGAAAATCGGGCTATGACCTCGTCGTTCCGACCGCCTATTTCCTGCAGCGCCAGATCAAGGCCAATGTGTTCCAGAAGCTCGACAAGTCGAAACTGCCCAATCTCGCCAACGCTTGGCCGTTCGTGACGAAACAGCTCGCTATCTATGACCCAGGCAACCAATACGGCGCCAACTACATGTGGGGCACGACCGGCATCGGCTACAACATGAAGATGGCGCAGAAGGTACTCGGTCCCGATGCCAGGATCGACAGTTGGGACGCCGTTTTCAAACCGGAGAACATCGCGAGATTCAAAGATTGCGGCATTCACATGCTCGATTCGGCGGATGATATCTTTCCGGCGACGCTGAGCTATCTTGGGCTTGATCCGAATTCGACAAAGCAGGGGGACCTCCAAAATGCCGCCGATCTCATTTTGAAAATCAGGCCTTATGTCCGGAAGTTTCATTCATCGGAATATCTGAGTGCGCTGGCCACCGGAGAAATTTGCCTGGTGGTGGGCTGGTCGGGAGACATCATGCAGGCGCGCAGCCGAGCCGCTGAGGCAAACAACGATATCGAGATCGGCTACGCCGTTCCTAAGGAGGGCGCACAGATGTTTTTCGACAATCTCGCCATTCCTGGTGATGCGAAGAATGTTTCCGAAGCCTACGAGCTGATCAACTATCTCTACCGGCCCGAGGTCGCGGCCAGGAATTCCGATTTTCTGTCCTACGCCAATGGTAATCTGGCAAGCCAGAAGCTGATCGACCCGAAAATTCTCAATGACAAGAACATCTATCCTGACGAGGCGACACTGAAGAAGCTGTTCGTGATCACCGCGCGCGATCCTGCCACCCAGCGCGTCATCAACCGGCTCTGGACCAAGGTGAAGACCGGACGCTAATGCAGCTAGCGCCAGCGCCGGTGCAGCCACAGCCATTGATCCGGATATTCGCGAATCCAGCCCTCGACCACAGAGGTAATCGCCTGCATCGTCCCTCGCACATCGATTTGGCCCGAGCTGTCGCGTACCGGATTTACTTCCTCTGACAGTTCGGCGCGAAAGCGATGTCCGGGCAAACGGATGATCCGCACCCCGTGGATCGGACATTCGACCTGGCGCAAGAGCCGCGCCAGCATAGGATTGGCTCTGGTCTTGCGGCCGAAGAAGTCAACCTCAACGCCGTTAGTAAGGTACTGATCGACGAGCATGGCGACGTGCTGGCCGTTTTGCAGGGCTTCCGCAAGCTTCAGCGGTGCGTCGCGGCCCGCGGGAATCAGTGTTCCCATTTTTACCGCTCGGATGCGCTCGATGATGCGATCGGCGGAGGCGATGTTGGGCCGACGATAGAGGATCGCGGCGTCCAGCCCATGCGCGACGGCGGCCAAAGCCGGCAGTTCCCAGTTACCGAGATGACTTGCAAAAATCAGCGCAGGCTTGCCGTCGAGCCGCAGTTGAGCAAACAGCTCATGGGTGCGCGGCTCGATTTCGATGCGGCTGTGCTCGGGATGTGCGGGATCATGCTCCCATATGTGATCGAGATGGGCGAATTCGGCGCCGATACGGCCCAGATTGTCCCAGACGCCGGCGAGAATGGCTTCAATTTCCTCGCCTGATTTTTCCGGAAAGGCGGCGGTGAGGTTGGCGCGGCCGATCTTTTGCTCGCGCAGGACAGGCCCGATCAGACGGGCGATCCGGCCGAACAGGTTGGCGGTTTTGATCGGGTCGAAATAGCGGGTCGTGCGCAGCATCGCGATCGTCATCGCGCCAATCGCGGCTTCGCCGAGCGGCTTGGCCGCATCGCGTAGACGAGCTTTCAAACCGGTTCACGCGTCAAAATCAGCGAGGCATTCTGGCCACCGAATCCGAACGAGTTCGACATTACGGCGGTGACGCGTGCATCGCGCGCTTTGTTGGGAACCACGTCGAACGGAATCGCCGGATCCGGAACATCGTAGTTGATCGTCGGGGGAATCCGCTGGTGCTCAAGCGTCAGAAGCGAAAACACCGCTTCCACAGCGCCCGCCGCGGAGAGCGTGTGGCCGACCATCGATTTATTGGAGGAGACTGGAATCTGCCCGGTGCGCTCGCCGAACACTGTCGAGATGCCCAGGTATTCCATCTTGTCGTTTTCCGGCGTGCCGGTGCCGTGCGCGTTAATGTAATCGATCTCCTCCGGACCAATGCCGGCATCGGACAATGCGTTGCGCACGCATCCGATGATTGGCTTGCCGTCGGGGCTGGAGCGGGTTCGGTGGAACGAATCCGCCAGCTCGCCGCAGCCGGCAAGGACGCCAAGAATCTTCGCTCCGCGAGCCGTGGCGGCTTCAAGGCTTTCCAGCACCAGCGCGCCGGCTCCTTCCGCCATCACAAATCCGTCGCGGTTCTTCGCAAACGGCCGCACCGCTGCCTGCGGCGGATCGTTATGGGTCGACAGCGCCGAGAGCAATGAGAACCGTACCAAAGCTTCCGGATTCACCGATCCGTCGGTCGCGACACACAGCGCCGCATCCGCCTCGCCGCGCCGAATGGCTTCGACGCCGAGCTGGATCGCGGTACCGCCAGAGGCGCAGGCCGTGGAAAGTGAAATGGGCGAACCCTTGGTGCCGAATTTTCCGGCGAGATGATCGGCCACCGAACCGAACTGGAAACGCCGGTGGTATTGGGTGAATTGTCCGCCGCCGCTGACGCGCAGGATGGCGTCATAATCGATATCAGTTTCTCCGGTCGCGCGTCCAAGTTCCAGCCGTTGCGGCCACTCGACCTCGACCGGAGCCACGGCAAGGAACAGCGGTCCCGGAAAATCGCCTTTGCTCCCGAGCGCGGACTGCGCGACGGCTTCCTCTGTGGCGATATCGGCAAGTCGCTCGGAAAGGTCGGTAGAAGAAAACGGTTCGACCGGAACGAAGTCCACCGTTCCAGCCATGGTCGTTTTGAGGCCCTCGGTCGGAAAACGGGTAATTGTCCGGATGCCGGACTCGCCCGCCGAGAGCTTCTTCCAATTATCTGCTTTTCCGGCACCAAGCGAGGTCACGACACCCATGCCGGTAACGACGACGATCGGCCTGCCGAACTTATCGCGTGGTGCTGTCATGTTTCCCCCGCCCTTGGCGCCGTGCTCACTTGACCGCTTCGACCAGGGCCATGCCTTCGCCCCGCCAATGACCGGCTCCAACAACCACAATCTGCGTCGGCGGCTTCGACATTTCAACCTCGAGCCCCGTAGGATCGTTAGGTGGAAACAGTGAGCCGCGCGAGATCGAAAGCGCTGCCAGGCCTATTCCAAGAGGAAACTGAGTTTCCATGGTGTGACCGAACATGGTGCCAGTAGAGCGCACCGCAAAGTCGGGGTGTTCGCGCAGAAAGGCGACTTCTTCTGACGTGACCGGTTCAGCGCCTGTGGCTCCGGTAATGATCGCGCCTGGGCTGTCTAGCTTGCCAAGCTTCGACCACAAGTTTTCTAAACTCACCCTAACCTCGCCAGGATGCTTGCGATGAGCCAGGTCGGCCACCACGCTGGTGAGGCGCGCATAGGGTTTGGCGCCGCGCGCTTGCGCGTGAACTTTGGACTCGATCACCAGGAATGCCCCCGCAGACCCAAGCGCAAAGCCAGCATCGTTCTCGCGCGTCCAAACCGGAGCAAATTTTCCCTTCAGATTGAAGCCGCCGAATTCGTATAAAACCAGGAGATCCTTGCGTTCGCCGTTCTGGGAGCCCCCGATCAGCGCGATATCGCTCTGACCTGCGGCTATCCGAGCGAGCGCGATCCGTGCGGCATCAACGCCGGCAGCTTCCTCACCCATGAAAGTGCGCGATGAGCCGGTAACGCCGTGCACGATCGCAATGTTGCCGGCCAAAAGGTTCGAGAGCTGCGCCAAGAACAGTGTCGGGCGCAGGTCGTTCATCAGCCGTTCGTTGAGGAAGCCGGGACCCGAGTTGCCCTTTGCTTCCAGATTCAGAATGTTGCAGTCCACCCTAAGATCGCGTTCGCCGCCGCCCGCTGCGACGATCATATCCATACGACCGAGAATTTCCTTGTTGTCCTTGACGCCCGCGGACTCGAGCGCCAGCCCCGCGGCATAAGTGCCGATGCGTTGCCAGGCTTCCATCTGGCGTTGGTCGCCTTTCTTCGGGATCTGGGTGTCAAGATTTACCGGCGCCCAGGGATGCACGATGTAGGGAGCAAATCCCTTTTCGTCGACATTGATGCGTCGCGCGTTGAGCGCGTCCCAGTTCGCCTCCAGCCCTTCGCCGAGCGAGGTCGCAAGACCGATGCCGGTGATCCACACTTCCGCCGAATTCGACTTCAACTGGTTCATGGGACAACAGCCTGCGGAAGACCGATGCGCCTAGCCACGGCATCCATGTGTCCGCGCAAATCCTGATTGGGGAAGGGGACATGACTGAAGGTGATCGTCGCGTTGGACCGCAACTTGCCGCCAACGCTGACTTTCGCTTCGGTCATCGCATAACCCGAGCCTTCGTGAAGGATGCTGGCCTGTACCGTCAGCAATTCGCCCGGCGACACGAAGCCGCGCATCTTGGCTTCCTTGACGGCCGCCAGAAATGGCATGCGCTCGAATTTCATCAGGGCGAGCAATAGCCATCCCGAGGTCTGCGCCATCGACTCGATCAGCAAGACGCCGGGCATGATTGGATAGCCTGGGAAATGCCCCTCGAAGATGGTGTTGTGCTGGGGAACCTGCGCCTCGACCGTGATGGTTTGCTTAACCAGGTTGAGGTCGGTGATGCGGTCGATCAGCTGGAAATATTCGAGTTGCATGATGCGCGATTACGCGCTCTTGGCGGCGACCAATTCGTCGATGCGCGCGCTGAGGTTTTTCAGAACAAAATATTG
>VAZS01000181.1 GCA_005884855.1 Alphaproteobacteria bacterium
ATCTCGCAACTGACGACGCTGTTTCACATTTTACACAACGGCGTGCTGGAAATGATGGACACAGAAGATCAGCAGAGCAGCGTGTCGGAGGCCGCCGCGCGCTATCGCCATTTCGCCTGCGCCCGCGCCGCGGTTACGACAGTCTATCGCAATATCGTACGGACGGACCTGTTGCAGCGCCTGCTGCACCCGGCGGTCTACGCGCTCTATGAAAAATCAGGCAAGACGTTCCTCGGTGACTGGAATGACCGCGTCCCGCTCGAATTCTCGCACGGTGCCTTCCGCTGCGGTCACGCAATGGTGCGGCGGGAATACCGGATCAACAACGACACCCCGCTACCGACAAGCGAGGCGCTCCGTCAGAACTCGCTACGCGGAGCAACAAAGATGCCGCTGGGTGAGCGGTGGGCCGTGCAGTGGGCGTGTTTTTTCGCGATTGCGGGCAGTCAACCTAACTTGAGCCGGCGAATTGGCCCCGAATACAGCACGCCGCTCGTCGACAGCAGCCAATTCCCGCCGGTCGATGACGCCCAGAAGGAAGGGCTGGCCTATCGCGACCTGATGAGCGCATCGCTGGCCGGCCTCTGGCCGGTTCGGCAACTGATCGACAAGATCAAGGAAAATGGCGCCCTCGCTGGGCTGAGATTCCTTGAATGGGAAACGCCGTTGAGGGAGTGGCTGAAGCAGTATCCAAACGCCACCGGCCTTACCGACATAAATCCGCTGCTTGAGGATCCGCCATTGCCGATGTTCGTCCTCTTCGAAGCGGCTCAGGAAATGAACGGCGAACGGCTGGGTACGCTCGGCTCCGTGATTGTTGCGGAGGTGTTGTTCGGAGCTTTGGCGCAGGGACAGAGCGCATTATCCGCGCTTATGGACGGGATGCCGTCTCCACCTGGATTTGTCTCCGGATTAAAGGCCATCTCGACAATGGAGCAGCTCATCACGTTCGTAGCGGACAAATTCGGCCTACGCCACCAGCAGCCTGCCTTTATTTAATTCCCCACCCTAGCAATTAGCAGGAGGATGAAATGCCTATACCGCGCGTAACGGTTCAGAACTACGAGAATTGGGGTAATTTGGTAAAGACCTGGGCAACCGGAACGAACCGGTTTCCGAACGACTTCCAGGGGGGCGTCCCGGCGATCCCTCTGTCACTCGACGAGCTCCGAGATCAATGCGCTTGGGCGCAGGTGGGAATCGACATTCCTCCTCGCGTCAAGGGCGTACAATTTATTCAGTCGAATGAGGAGACGCTACTCATTCGACTGCCGCCCAAAGCGATGCTTGAGGATGGGGAGGCGAGCATAAGGCAGAATCCGAACACCTATCCTCTGCCCCAGTTCTACAAGGCCAGATACGGTGGCGCAGACCCGACTATCGGCAATGTAGACGATGCCCTGAAATTTCACGCCTCGCGGATCGGAGAGTACACCATCGCACAATGCGGTTGAGCTTACGCGACACGGATCTACCACGCATGATGGATAAAATGACCGACCGAGAGGCCCAGGCCCGCCAGACCGGCACGTAATCGCTCCCAATCCTCCTTATTCTTGATCGGGAACAAATGGAGGAACCATCCTAGAATGGCCTCGTCGGTCGGCGGCTCTGAGCCCAACCACCTGCGGCGGATCAGCTCGATGAACCGCTGTGCCTCCGTGACAGCTTCGTTGTGGCGTCCAAGGTGGAATAGCGCAGATGCATTCCAGCCGGGAAGGTTTGAGATGATGGTGTCAGCACGGTTGGCCGCCTCGACGCAACCCTCATAATCTCCGAGTAGAAATCTGATGCCAACTTGGTAACCCCAATGAACCTGGCTCGGCACCAGCAAGAGGCGGAGCGCTTGCTCAGCAATATCATGGGCATGCTCATGCTGGCCGCAGAACGCGAAGCCATGTGCCGACGAAATAAGTGTCCATGGGTCGTTTTCGTTCAGCTGGTACGCAAGCGCCAAGTTCACTTCGGCTTGGTCATATTGCTTTGCCATAGCATATGACCAACCTAGACAGAGCTGCGCGCGCGAATCGATTGGATCGAGACGCGCGGCGGTCTTCGCTAGGTCAAGGGTGACCTGCTCCCGCTCGCGATCTCGATGAATGCCGGGATAGACAAGGTGCACCGAGTTGTAAAGTCGCGCCAAGCTGGAATAAGCCGGAGAAAATTCGGGCACCTCGCTGATGATCGTACGGAAGATCTCCGCCGCGTGCTGCCAGTCGGCCTCTGTGTAATTGGCAATCAGACCCTCGCCGCGCAGCCAGCGATCATAGTTGTCGAGCGCTGTATCGGCATTGCGCGAAACTTGGGCGAGCCGCTCTGCCGACACGTTGACATTCAGACCCAAGGCCATGCGGCGCACGATCGCCTGCTGCGCCTCGAACCAGTTGGCCAATGTCAGCTGGTAGCGATCGCCCCAAACATAGACACCGGACCGCGCGTCGCGCAGAGTGACGATCAGCCTCACAGCGTCTTCGCCCTCGGATGCGCTGGCCTGGACCGTATATTCCGGGACAGCGCTGTCATCGGGCGCTTGTGCTGCCGTGGGTTGTGCCTTGTCCCGCACATACCACTCGCGAAACCGGACGAGACAGGCGATCAGCTCGTGCCGGAAACTTTGTATGAGTTTGGCTTTGGTGTTGCTTAAGCCCGCGATGTCAAAAGCTTCGACCGACACCAATACCCGCTGCGCTGACGTCGCAGCTTTGGCGGATGCAATAGCTGGCGCTGCAATGATCGAGGTAGCCCCCTGCGAAACGGGCGCCGAAGGGGCCACGATCGGCTCGTTCGCATCCGAATCAAGAACCGGCAGGCTTCCTCGTGCGTCGCATCGAGCTTGAGGATCGCGGCGGCAAGATCCTCTGCTTCGGGAGACGCGCTCGATCCGGCGCGCAGGTGAGTCTCAAGCGTACGAACCAGCCGGTCGTGCAGCGTTTGACGTCGCGCGAGCAACCAGATTCGGAATGCCGGATCCAGATTGTCAAAGCCATCTAGGAGGCTTTCGGGCAGATGAGTGGTGTGCAACAGACGTGGATGAGCGCGGCCGGCCTCCGCCTCCTGCAAGATTTCCCAGAGGTCTACCTTCAAGGCGGAGCGATTGAGGACGATACCCTGCTTTTCAGTCCTCAGGCCGTCGAAGCCCATCTCGGCGAACCCTCGGCGGATCTCCTGCAGGGTCTGTCGCAACGAGGCCCGGGCGCGCTCCTCGCTCGATTCGCTCCACAGCAAGCCCACGAGCCGCTCCCTCGTCTCCTCGCTGGCGTCGCTTAGCGCGGCGTAGGCCAACAGCGCGCGTGCCTTCCGGCTGACGGCAACCTCCCGGGCGGCAATAGAGAGGGTTGCCGGGCCGAGGACCGTCAATGACAACGGCCGGCCGGCCACAGCAGGCGATTTCATTCCTCCATGCTCCTCCGACCGCAGGGTCATTTCGGAGCTCCCAGGCAGAAAGATGCGTAGGCCAAAACTTATCATCGTCCCGCGGCCGGCACGGCGTCTACAACAACGAAATGCCCTTAGTGTGCGGATCACCGCCGCCGGTCTCGGCGATGACCTGTCCCAACCGGGCGCCCGCCAACTGGGATGGAAAAAGCTGAAGGCCGGGCGCCACCGCCCGAACCACGGGAATACCTATGTCCTCCCGAGTCAGATCGAGCCCATAGACCTCGATGCCGACACTCGCCAGTCGTGCCACCACACCCGCCAACGCATCCGCGGCAGCGAGGTCCTTCAGCGGCGGCGAAGGGAGCGGTGTCCCTTTTGGATGAAGCAACTCGCAATCCTGCGCGCTGAGCATCTCAGCGCGCGCAGCATGCCGGCGGTCGACGGGATTGAGCGCGGCCTCGCCGCGTTCGCGGCGCTTAACCTCGATGACCGCGAGCCCCAACTCGCTCTGGCACATCTCGAGGATCGCGGCACGGACGGCTTCCTCCAACGTCATCCGCGCCGCTAATCCGCAGGCGAGCCCTCGACTATCGTTATCGACGGACAAGGCCGCCACGCAAGGGACCGCAAATTCGGTCGTGACGTCGGCCAGCCAGCTTCGGCGCGCCGATCGGCCGGCGCGCAATACAGAAAGAAGCGCCGCCCCGCTTTGGGCCGCAGGCTCTTCCAGTGCAACCGGTCGGGGGTATCTCCCGCCCATCCACCACAAGCTGGCAGCGTCCCGCTCGATCAATTCGAGCACGGCACGGAGCATGGCCGTTTCGCGCGACACGCCTGCCGCACACCCGGTGCTCAGGGCCGACCGGGGCAGGAGCGTTTGTGTGTGCGGCAATCGGCGCAGACACAAATCTGCTGGAAGCAGTACTGGCGCGCCATCGCCCAATCGGACGCCGCTGACCCAGTCCAGGCTCGGCTGCGCGGCGGGTTCGATCTCACCAAGGTGAGCTCGGCACCAGTCCTGAACGCACTGTGTTGTGCGCCGGCCAGCATCGGTCAGCGTTCCAGTAAGCACAACATCCCCAGTTCTTTGAAACTGCGATAACAGCTCGGCACCTTCGCCGATACACGAGGCGAGAGCCTCGGATATCGCCACGCCATTGCCGGAAAGACTGGCCAGGGCCTCACCGGTAAAGTTTGCGCCGGCGAGCTCAGGCGCGACCTCGCCACCGATAAAGGCCAAGCTGGGTGCCAATGGTGATTGTAGCCCAAACAATCGCCTGAACTTTCCACTGAGACGACAAAGCTCAGGTAAATCGGAAAGCGTTCTCGCAATCGTGTCGTGATCTAATTCAAAAAATGG
>VAZS01000032.1 GCA_005884855.1 Alphaproteobacteria bacterium
CCCACTTTTGGGAGCGCGTTTCCAACCGATAAGCTGCTCCGCAATGACATCGGTGTCGTTCCTGCGAAAGCAGGAACCCATACTCCGCGGCCTCGCGGTTTGGCGCGGTGGGTGACACTTTTGCTCCAAGAAACACTTGTGGTTATGGGTCCCCGCGTGCGCGGGGACGACGAGAGAGTGGTGTGCTCCATCATCGTCATTGCGAGCGGAGCGAAGCAATCCATCGCTCGGCATCGCCAGATCGAAGATGGATTGCTTCGTCGCTTCGCTTCTCGCAATGACGTCGGTGATAATTGCACACACCTCCGCGATCTCACCGCGAACCGTTCGTCGTCCCTGCGAAAGCAGGGACCCATACGCCGCACCCTTGATTGTTTCGCATGATGGCTGATGCCTTGTGCTCCAATAAACGACGGTGGTTATGGGTCCCCGCGTGCGCGGACGCGTGCGCGGGGACGACGCGGCAGTGGGACACACCTCCGCGATCTCGCCGCGCATGTGCGCGAGTCTTGCCGGTAGATTTGCGCGTCTGAAAATCAGAGGGCGCAGGGAATGCCGGGCGCTCGATGCGCCCGCAGCCTCGCATGCAAAATAAAAAAGCATACGAGCATAGTCACCACGGTCACACCGGACTAACCCGGCATTCCCCGCGCAATGGTTTTAACGGTTTCCTTCGCGCTCTCCCCAGTGACCGGGCTTTCTTGCCACTGTCATCGGCGGATCGCTCCGCCGACTTGATGCCAGCGTCGGGGCATCAGGACCACACGACTTCGCCGTCCGCCTCAGTGCCATTCGTCAAAAGCACCAACCGCGTCCACCGCATCCCGCGCTCTACGTCCGTGACGATCGCGATACGTCCCTCAGATGAGGCGGGATGGAATCGAGATATCCCTGCTTCTACCCAGCGGTCAAGTGTAATTTCGGAAATTCAGAAATTAGTTGGAGCTGACGTTCCCCAAAGTGACGCCAGCAGGTCGGTATTTTTACGGGCGAGACCTTCAATGATCGCGGGGAACCTTCAATCATCCCTGCGGTTCCGTCCGCACCAGAGCGCATTCATGCCGAGATTTTACATCAACTTCCGGAATGCCGACGAGATTGCCAAAGACGACATAGGCGTTGAGTTGCCTAGCCTTGAAGACGCCCGGGCGGTCGCGTTGATCTCTGCCCGCGAAATAGTCGCGGACAATATCAAGGGCAACGCCAAAAATCCGTTGGAGGCCGTCATCATCACGGGCGAGAGCGGTGAGGACCTCATGACCATTCCCGCAAGAGACGTCTTGCCGGAGTCATTGAAGAAGTAACACTCGCTATCAATGTGCCACCGGCACTGCGTGGTGCTGGTGTCCGGGATGAGTGAGAAGCTGAATTTTCACAGCACGCAGGCCGCTAAGCGCCAGCGACGAACTCGCGACAAATTGAAGGTCGAGCCGCGAAGCAGGCTATCGATTGGGTCAGGCGCGCCTAAGCCGACTTCCTTACCGCGTTGTCGACCAGCGTCTTGCCAAGCGACCAGATCGCGCCAGGGACCTTGTGGCTCGATGCGATGACAGTGTCAAACGCAGTCTCGATCCACTTACAATCTTCCTCTGTGATCGTGAGCGACGGTAGCAGCTTGATTGTGTGGCTACCGTGGCCGGAGACTTGCGTGAGTATCTTGTGGTCCTTGAACAGCGGCACGGTGATGAGCTGACAGAACAGCCCCTTGTTGGCGGTCTCCAGCACACTCCACGAAGCCTTTAGGCGCAGCGACTTCGGCGGGCCGAACTCAACGCCGATCATAAGGCCCTTGCCGCGAACCTCTTTCATCAATTCGTAGCCGGGAACCATCCGGGTCAACGCCAGGCGAAGCTCGGCGCCGCGCTTGGCTGCCGCCTCGATCAATTTTTCCGACTCGATCACTTCGAGGGTTGCGATCCCGGCCGCCATCGCGAGATCGTTTTTCGCGAAGGTGGATCCATGCACCACCGCCCGATCCATCTGGTTGAATATCTTGTCAAAGATGGACTTGCGTGTGAGCAACGCGCCAACCGGAACATGTCCGCCAGACAGCGCCTTGGCGAGCAGCACCATGTCAGGTTCGACGTTCCAGTGCTCGACCGCGAGAAAGCGGCCGGTCCGGCCGATCCCGGTTTGAATCTCGTCGGCGACAAACAGCGTGCCGTATTTGCGGCACAGCGCGGCGGCACCGGGCAGAAATTCGTCACTGGGCATGTTGACGCCCTTGCCCTGGATCGGCTCGACGATAAAGGCCGCAACCTCGCGCGAGGACAGCGCCTGCTCAAGCGCTGCCAGATCGTTGAAGGGAATTGAGGTGCAGCCGGGCAGCAGCGGCTCGAATCCTGCGCGGAAATTAGGATCGTCGGTGAGCGAGAGTCCGCCATAGGACAATCCGTGAAACGCGTGGGCACAGTACACGATACCAGGACGGCCGGTGGCGCCGCGCGCGAACTTAATCGCCGCCTCGACACATTCCGCTCCGGAATTCGCAAAGAAGACCTTATCGAGATAGGGCACGAATTCGAGCAGACGTTCGGCCAGCACCCCGGCGAGTGTCGAGACGTCAAGCTGCACCAGGTTCGGCAGGTCGCTGTCGAGCACGCTCTTCAAAGCCTGGCGTAGCGCCGGATGGTTCCGGCCAATCGCGAAAACGCCAAAACCGCTCAGCAGATCAAGATAACGCGTGCCATCGCGATCGTAGAGGTATTGGCCTTTGCCTTTCTGGAACCCTACGTCATACCCGATCGTCTTGAGCACCCGCACGAGCTGCTCATTCAGGTGCCGCGCATGCATGGAACTACGCTGCGCCTGACGGCCTACAAACATCTCGGAAACGTCTAGATTTGAATACACCATCCGCTACATACTTCGCTTGCTGGCCATTTCGTCAACTGAATTCGTCAATTGAAAACACTCGATGCGGCGTTTTGCCCCTCGCTCGGATGAACTTCTTAAAGCACAGGGTTAGACCATGTTGCAGTGCCCAAGAAAACTCGTGCGAACAGCATTTTATTCCGCAGCGTTAATGCTGAGCGTTGTTGCGCCCGCCCTCGCACTGGATCCGACCGGCGACTGGCGGGTAGCCGAGGGGGTCGCCAACATCCGGGTCGCAGAATGCAATGGAAGCATGTGGGGCGCGGTTTCGTGGGAACAGACGCCTGGTGGCCGTGACACGCAGAATCCGGATGTATCAAAACAGAACAGGCCGACGCTGGGAATGCCGATCCTGATCGATCTGAAGAAAAAGCCGGGCGTTGATCAATGGGAAGGCCAAGTCTATAACGCCAAAGATGGACAACACTACGGCGTGACGATCAAGCCGCTCGATCAAAGCCATCTCGAAATTCAGGGCTGTTTGCTGGGCTTTCTCTGCAGCGGCGAAACCTGGACCCGTGTCGCAGGTCCGATTCCGTCCAGTCCGGCCAATAGCATGGCCAAAAGCGCGCCCAAGAGCACGGGCGCGCCACCGAAGAGCGCCAACACCACCGGCGCACCGAAGACCACCGGGTCAATCAACCCGCCCGCCAAAGGGCAAAAACAGGCGACAACAACGCCCTCAGCCGATCCGGTCGGCGATATCTGTCTACTCCCCGAGATCGCGGGGTTTGCCCATTAGTGCCGGCTGAAACAGCAGCACCGCGGCAAGGGTAGTGACCAGCGACATCGCCAAAAGCTTTCCCATGCTCGCCGTTCCCGGGTGACTGGAGAGCCACAAGCTTCCGAATGCCGTGGCCGTGGTCATCGCACTGAAAAATATTGCTCGCGTCAGGCTGGACTGCAGCAGGTTCGTTCTGCCGGATCGCCAAGCGGTGACATAGTAAATCTTGAATGCGACGCCGACGCCGAGCAGCAGCGGCAACGCGACGATATTGGCGAAGTTCAGCGGCATTCCGATCAGTACGCATATCTCCAAAGTCACTGCGCCCGCGACCAACAGCGGCACCAGGGTCAGGAGCACGTCGGTTATCCGCCGCAGTGTCAGCCACAGCAGAAAACCGATGACCAGCAACGCGGTAATACCGGCATGGATGAAAGCCTTTACGACGGTATCGCCGGACTTGAGAATGGAGACCGGTCCACCGATCGCATTCGGCTCAGCGGCCAGAACGGCGGCCGCAAAACTGCGAAGCGTATCGTTGTCATTGGGATCGCCGCGCGGCAGCGCTTCGACGCGCTGCAGGCCATCCTTTGTCTTCCACGCACTCACCAGATCATGCGGCAGCGTATCCAGGCTGACCGGTTGGGCCTGCAGCGAATTGTTTAGCTGCTGGAGAACTACCTTCAACGGCTTGACGAACACGGCTTGTGTCTTGTCGCGCGTGGCCTGGTCGGACTGAGCGAGCTTGGCGAGCGCATCGGCCAGTCGTCGCGATGCAACCGCTCCGGGCCCTTTCGCTTCGCCGGCGGTCTTGCGCAGATTCTCAGCCGATCCGCTCAGGGCATCGACATTTTCCGCGTCGGACGGCGGCTCATCGATGGACTCGGGATTAAGAGCCGGACCGAGAACCTTCGCGCCTTGCGCAATCAGGCCCAGCTTTGCCGGCTGGTCCACGGGCACAAACGTCTCCAGCGACATGACGCGGAGCACTTCCGGCAGTTTCTCCAGGCGCACTTTGATCTTTTGCGCCTCGTCTTCCGAGTTCGTCAGCACATTGATGGCGTTGGCCCCGGTATTGGGGTCCTTTCTCAGATCCAAAAAGGTCGCGATCGACTCGACGTTTGGGCTCCGCAGATTGATTGGATTGAAATCGAACCGGAGAAAATAAAGCAGCGGTAGCCCTGCCACGGCGACCAACAGGGTCCCGACGATAATGATGACGCGGTGCCTTTCGAGAAAACTATCTACCGGCGCGAGGAACGCATAGCCGACTGGCTCCATCTCACCGGGCGGATTGAGCAGCTTGAGCAAGGCCGGCAGCACGGTGATGCTGGTGATAAAGGCCACCAGCATGCCCGCGCCGGCGATCGCGCCGAGTTCTGAAATGCCTTTGTAGTCCGTCGGCAAGAACGACAGGAAGCCCGCCGCCGTTGCCATTGCGGCGAGTGAAAGCGGGACCGCGGAGCGTTCGGCCGCTTGCACCAGCGCAACCCTCAGATCGTCGCTCTTGAAGCGTTCCGAGCGGTACCGAACGCTGTACTGAATGCCGAAATCCACGCCTAGTCCAACGAACAGAACCGCAAACGCAATCGAGAGCAGGTTCAGCGAACCCACCATCATGAGCCCGACAGCCGTGGTAATGGAAAGGCCGATAAAGAGATTAACGAATACCGCGAAAATGATCTTTCGCGAATGCAGCGCCATCCAGAGGATGATCAGCACAACAACGATGGTGCCGAGTCCGTTGACCAGGGCGCCGTCCTGAACGGTCGCGTATTCTTCATTGGCGATGGGAATGGGCCCGGTCAGCCTCACACGCGCGGCATATTCCCCCGCGAAATTGAGATCTCTTGCCGCCTGCCGGATGGCGTCGGTCGCCGCTCTTCCGGGCTGCAGTGCATTGTAGTCGAGCACCGGCTTGAATTCGATGAAGCCGCGCCGATCCGTATCGCTGAGCGGTTTGTCGCTGATAAGCTCACGCCAGGAGAATGTGCCGGAACCGGTGTTCAATATGCGCTCGATGCTTTGCGCGATCAGGTTAAAGGGCCGTTCGGTGCTGTCGAGCTTGAGCTGTCCTCGCTGGATGCCGGCAAGAGCGGTTTCCAGCGCGCCAGTCAATCCGCGTATGCTGGGATCACCGGCCATTATTTCAATCAGCGGCGCAGCGGATTCGAACTGCCCGGTGACCCGCTGGACTTCCTCCACCGGCAGGAACAGCAAACCATGCTTTTCAAAAAACTCTCCCGAACCGAGCGGCTGAACCGATTCGAAATTCTGGCTATCGGCTGACAATTTCTGTGCGAGCGCCTTGGTCGCCGTGTTGGTCAGCTCCGGCGTCGGCGCTTCCACCACGGCAAGAATCCTGCCGTCCCGATCGAATGCCTCGCCAAACTGATTGTCGCGCTTGCGCCAATCCAGGTTGGAGGAAATGAGGGTGTTGATGTCGGTGTTGATGGTGAAGTGCCGGGCCGTATAGAAGCCTGCTGCTATCGCAAGCACGAGCCCGGTCAGAACAGTGACTGAGGCAAACCGGGTGCAAGCCTTCACGACGGATGTGACGATGCTCGTCAGCACATTTGTTCTTTCTAATATGAATGGAGACCGGCGGACGTCCCGGGCGTTTACCGGATTTCCACAAGCCGATCTAATGTTGCTTTTTAATGGTTTTCCTGAAGGCCGCAAAAAGGCCTTTTCTGGGTGAGCTTTTTTTGCCACAAGGCCCCGTGCCTTCGTGCGCTTCGGAACAAAATGGATGCAGAAACGTGCTGTCGACTGCCGATACCCGGCTCAAAGAAGATGCAACGTGAGTTCAGTGCAACGTGCGTAACGGGCGTCCCATGAAAGTCTATCTTGCACAGCCGCGCGGATTTTGCGCCGGCGTGGTGCGTGCGATCGAGATCGTCGAGCGCGCGCTGGAGAAGTACGGCCCCCCGGTCTATGTGCGGCATGAGATCGTCCATAACAAGTACGTGGTGGAAAGCCTGAAAAACAAGGGTGCTATCTTCGTCGAAGACCTGTCCGAAGTGCCTCCCTTGGCCGTGACGGTGTTCAGCGCCCATGGCGTCGCCAGGAGCGTCGAAGAGGAAGCCGCGGCCCGCGGACTGCCGGTCCTCAATGCCACCTGCCCCTTGGTGACCAAGGTCCATAATCAGGGCAAGCGCTACATGTCGAAAGGAAGGGCCTTGATCCTGGTCGGCCATGCCGGCCATCCCGAAGTCGAGGGAACCATGGGCCAGGTTCCCGGCCCGGTCCACCTGGTCCAGAACGTCGATGATGTTGCCGCATTAACCCTGCCTGCCGACACTCCCGTTGCTTACATTACCCAGACCACCCTCAGCGTGGACGACACAAAGGACATAATTGGCGCCCTTCAGCAGCGTTTTACCGATATTCAAGGCCCGGACATCCGGGATATCTGCTATGCGACACAAAACCGCCAATCTGCGGTAAGGGACCTCAGCAAGCTGGTGGACGTCATCCTGGTGGTGGGGGCCACCAATAGTTCCAACTCGAACAGGCTTCGCGAAATCGGCACCGAAGTCGGGGTCGCGAGTTACCTGATTGCCGACGGCAGCGAGCTGAATCCGGATTGGCTGAGGAACGCCAAGGCGGTGGGCATAACGGCGGGCGCCTCGGCGCCCGAAGTTCTGGTCGACGACGTGATCGATGCCTTGAGACGTATCTGCCCGGTATCGGTTTCGGTGCTGCCGGGGCGTGAAGAAAACATCGAGTTCCGCCTTCCGGCCGAGTTGACGGCAGGCTGATCCTCGTTAGGTCCAGAAAGAAAAATAATGGCAATACCGTTCTTCAAGGAAATGCGTATCGGCAGCTATCTCATCAAGCAGAAGCTGCTGGGCCGGAAACGCTACCCGCTGGTGCTGATGCTGGAGCCTCTGTTCCGCTGCAACCTCGCATGCGTCGGCTGCGGAAAAATCGACTATCCGGACGCGATCCTCAATCGCCGCATGTCGGCGCAGGAATGCTGGGATGCCGCCGACGAGTGTGGCGCGCCGATGGTGGCGATACCAGGCGGCGAGCCGCTGATCCACAAGGAGATCGGCGAGATCGTGCGCGGTCTGGTCGCGCGCAAGAAGTTCGTCTCGTTGTGCACCAACGCGCTGCTGCTGGAAAAGAAGCTCGATCTGTTCGAGCCGTCGCCGTACCTGTTTTTCTCAGTGCATCTCGACGGCCTGAGGGAGCACCACGACAAAGCCGTGTCCCAGAAGGGCGTGTTCGATCGCGCGGTTTCGGCGATCAAGGCGGCCAAGGCGCGAGGGTTCACCGTCAACGTCAACGCCACGATCTTTGACGGTCACGCGGCGGAGGACATCGCCAGATTCCTCGACTTCACGACCGAACTGGGCGTCGGCGTCTCGATGTCACCGGGCTACGCCTATGAGCGCGCGCCCGATCAGGAGCACTTCCTCAACCGCACCAAGACCAAGAAGCTGTTCCGCGACGTGTTTGCGCTCGGTAAGGGCAAGAAGTGGAATTTCATGCATTCCGGCCTGTTCCTGGACTTCCTGGCGGGCAATCAGAGTTACGAATGCACGCCATGGGGCATGCCCGCGCGTAACATCTTCGGATGGCAAAAGCCCTGCTATCTGCTTGGCGAAGGCTACACCAAGACCTTCAAGGAGCTGATGGAAACCACAGACTGGGAAACTTACGGCACCGGCAAGTATGAGAAATGCGCCAACTGTATGGCGCATTGCGGCTACGAACCGACCGCGGCAGACGCAGCGTTCGCCAATCCGTTCAAGGCGCTTTGGGTGGCACTGCGTGGGGTGCGGACCAGCGGACCGATGGCGCCTGAGATCAGTCTCGAAAATCAGCGGCCCGCTCAGTACATCTTCTCGGCCGAGGTGCAGAAGCGCCTCTCAGAGATCCGCCGTGACGAGGCCCTCGCCGCCCAGCAGAAAACCTCGACAGCCGCGTAGGCTGCGTAGCGCGCGATTGAAATCGATTCCGGTCGAGACCAGCGCGCGCAGCGTCATTGGATTGCGCGCCACACCGCGCAGCACTTTACGTAGATCGATGTCGCCGTTCGGCTTGATCGCGGCCATCGCCAGCGGCGGCAACGCGCTGTTGGCGGGGTCGCTGATGACGCGAAGCGCCGCAAACGGAAGCCCGGATTCCTCGGCGTAAGCGGCTGCGATATGGCTTTCCATGTCGACGGCGGCGGCGCCGGTCTCTGAACGCAGCGCAGCCTTCAGCGCCCTGGCGGCGACCACCTGCTCCACGCCCGCAAGACCGCCTCTGACGACGCGGCTGCGCCCGAGCGCGACGCTGGTGATCAGCTCTTCATTCAGCGCCAGGCCAGCCAGCCAGCGCGCATCGCCGGCCAGGACCTCGGTCGCGACCACCACATCGCCGGATTTCAATGTCGGATCCAGCCCGCCGGCGACGCCGAAGCTGATGACGCCCCTGATGGTGGAAGGGTCAAACACGGTGAGCAGCGCCCGCAATTGCTGCGGATCGCTACTGCTGCAGATCACGGTCATGCCAGGACCGGCCGCGATACGGGCCTCCTGCACCAAACCAGTCACAATGAGTACCGGCCGCGGATCAATTCGATTGCCCGCGGACAGACTCGCCCCCGCCCCCAAATTCACATTCCGACCCCTACCACCCTTGTGTTGGTGCTCCTCAAATTCCGATACCGCGCCAATGCCCAGAGCGGAAAGAACTTCGCATAGCCATGATAGCGCAGATAAAATACCCGAGGAAAGCCTGTCGCCGTGAAACGTTGTTCGTCCCAAAGTCCTTTTTGGGTCTGTGTGGCTATTAGGTACTCTACGCCGCGGGCGACCGCTGGATGCCCGACCTCGCCCGCTGCCATCAAACCAAGCAAGGCCCATGCCGTTTGCGAAGCTGTGGTGGGGGCGGTTTCGTATCCACTGTAGTCGAGCCGATAGCTCCTGGCATCCTCGCCCCAACCGCCGTCGTCATTCTGGGTCGAGAGCAGCCACGCCGCCGCCTTGCGAATAACGGGATCCTGATGATCGACGCCCGCGGCATTAAGGGCGCACAAGGCCGACCAGGTGCCGTAAATGTAATTCAGGCCCCAGCGGCCGTACCACGATCCCTCGGCGAGCTGCGTGCGGCGCAGATAAGCGACCCCGTCCGCCA
>VAZS01000033.1 GCA_005884855.1 Alphaproteobacteria bacterium
CCCGCTTTCGCTCAAGAGGAGGGGAAGTCTCAGTCTCCCAACCAGGCCCATACTGTCCCGGTCCAGCCAGAGCGAACGCCGCAGCAATCGGAGCAATCTCGAGAGCAAGACCGTGAGCGTGCCGAGGACGTTCGGGTCCGCCGCGGCTGGAGAACGGAAGAGCGCGATAGCGACCGTTCCGATCGCATGGGCCAAACCGACCAAGCCCAAACTCCCGTGCAGCCCGAGCGCACGCCTCGGCAGTCGGAGCAATCTCGCGACCAGGAGCGTGAGAGTGCCGAGGACGTTCGGGTCGGTCGCGGTTGGAGAACGCAAGGGCGCGATGACGAGCGTAGCGATCGGATGGGCTACAACGATATGGGGCGAACCAGGGACCAGACCGTGGGCCGCAATTGGCGGACGCGTCCCGATGATGACCGCGCCGACCGAGATGGCTACGGTAGGGGTTATTACGACGAGGATCGGCCTCGCCGTCGGGTGAAAGTCTGCGTCGAGTACGCAGACGGTGACGAGTATTGTCGCTACAGGGATTAAGCGACTCAAATAAGCCGGAGCGTTCCATCGCCGATCATCGTCCGGGTGTGCCCACGCGTGGGGCTGCAACCTCACGCCTCGTTGATTATGGTCTAAGACCCTTCAGGATTTCTTGCCGCATGACTTCATGCACATCTGATATTCGGTCTTACAGGTTGGGCCAGCATAGTTCTTCATGCATGCGCGTTGCTGGTCGCTGCACACTTTGCAGCTAGATTGAGCTTGCGCCGCGTCATTGGATCCATAAGGACCGATGAGCACCAGCAGCGTTATCGCCAAAATTCTCATGTTCAGATTTCCTCTCCGAATGCTTACTCCGTTTCGAGTCTTAGCTCTTTGTACTTGCCGTCTTGTCGAGGGCAGACCGCAGTCCGTTTGGCAAGCTTCAACGCATCGTCATCGGCCGAGCATGAAAAGGAAAACAGGCGCGGCAGGTCATGTTGATCAATCGGCTGGAGTTACCCTGTAGTCTGCGAAATGCATGTAGCTGTCGGCTTTGGACCAAAGGCCAATTCGGCCGGATATGGGTTGAGGAAGTGTTTGCTCCAGATAGCGCTTGCCATCGAGATAGCCTTCAACCTTGTTACCAGCTATGCGGAGCTTGAGGTCATGCCATTGCTTGCTGGCGGCCGGCGCATTCCGCACCCAGGAGACCGAAGACCGCTTGCCTTTTTCGAATTTCCAGAGAACCAGATTGTTCTCGAGGCAATTAGCGCGAAGCGCCAGGTAGTCTCCGTTTGGCTTGAGGTTGAATAATATGCCGGCTCCCTGATCAATGCGACCCGACAATCCCTCAAAGCGCACGGTGATTTCACCGCTCCGGAAATCCTGCACGTCCTTTACCACGGCATACGGGAAGTAGGCGAATGCCTTGACCCGGTCGAGAAACTCGGCATAGCGCTCGCCATACAGCGCTCTCGCCTTTTCGGCGAGACCGGCGGAGGACTGCCCTTCTTTCCATTGCCTTCCATCGACGGCGAGGACGTTCTTCCCACCTTCGCTTTCGATGCGCCAAATGCCGACAACCGGTACGAGCGACTTCGGATCCGCACCAACCGTTTCATCGGAAAATTCGAGTTTCATCGGCTGTTCTGCCCAGGTGGGGATCACCAACGATGTCAAACCGAGCACTGAGACCGCGATAGCTCGGATGTTTTGAGTGATGGTCATGATTGAACCGCCTCCGTCAGTACATTGTGATCGTTTGGGGAATACGGCGGCTTTGCCACCACGCGAGGGCGATGCAGACGGGAAGTCCGCAGAAAAACCAGAAAAGAGCGACCTGTCCGGAAGCAACCAAGGGATAGCCCGGGAAATCACCTGCCGATGCAGGTGCGGGGGAACTGATACCTGCAAGGCCGTACAGCAACGGGAGAATCTCGCGCGGACTGCTGGATCGGCTAATGTCTGATCGACTCCCGTAGGCGTATTCGACCTCACCATAACTGTCGTCGCCGGCGTTGGTCCGAGGATTTTGTCGTCCGTCGGCCAGACGAATCGAAACGTTCGGCATCGCGCGTTCCAACTTCGCCAACACATTACGTTGCAGATCCGCGTACCGAGGATCTTCGGGCGCCAGATGAACCGTCACCACCAGTGGTTCGGCCAATTTAGCGAGTGCGGTTTGATCGGCCATTGCGAACGAGTTGCGCTGGTCCTCAGTGAGGTCGATAGCGAGTCGGACTTGCGTCGCCAAGCCGAGAACAACCGCCACCGCCAGTACGGACCCGACCGAGCAATAGAGCTTTTTTCGGAAACGAACTCCGGGAGGCAGCCAAATTGTCGCCAGTGCAGCGAAACCACCGATTGTCGCTGCTATGCCCACCACGAGACTAGCCGATAATAAGCCTTGCTCGAACGTGCGTAAGACCTGAGTGAGCGACAGGCGGGCTATCCATTCGAGAAGACCGGGATGTCCGGCAACCGTAAAATCCAGCACCCAGGATCCGATGGTAAAAGCGAGCGTGACGATCGCTGCCGTTGCAGCACTTTCAGAAACTGACGCCGCAAATAGCGCGATAGCCCCGACCAGCAATCCGTAGAGCAAGTGTCCAAGAAGAAGATTCAACGTTTCCGGAGCCGACAAATGCCCGCCGAGCATCCGCCATACTGCCAGCGCCGAGGCCGCTGGAATGCTGGAAAGTAGCAAGGCAACAAGCACCGCCACGAGCTTTGCTACAATCAATGTAGAGGACCGGTAGGGTAACTGGATCAGCAGCCGCAGGGCACCCGATTCCTTTTCTTGACCGAGCACCCTGATCGCCACAAAGGGAAAAAGGAGCGTGATTGCGACGTATGATGCTCCTAGCGTGGGGACGAGAACGCCATCCAGGGGCGACAGGGCGCTGGCCATCGCCGGTGATTGCAGTGCGGCAGCACTCGCTTCCCCATATAGGCTAACGGCCTGGAAGAAGCTGTAACCAATCAGAGGGCACATCAGCAGGAGCATTGTCCAAAACGCGCGACCGGCGAGAACTTCCCACAACTCTTTCGCAAGCAGCGGACTGAAAGGAGCGCCTCGAAGATGGAATGTCTCATGTGAGTGCAAGAAACATGTCCTCCAAATTCCCAATTGGATTCCCGGTTCGGGCGCGAAGATCATGAAGCGTGCCCACGCCGCGAATACGGCCATCGGCAAGTAGAATGAAACGGTCACAAACTCGCTCCGCGTCCATCAGCTGATGAATCGCGAGCACAAGCGTTCGGCCCTTGGCTGCGTCATTGCGCAGCAACTGGAGGATGTCGCGAACCTGCCGAAGGTCGAATCCGTCGAACGGCTCGTCCATGAGCAGGACCGGTTGTGGCGTGAGCAGTCCCAATGCCAACAGCAGCCGGCGACCGTAACCCTTGGACAGCGAATGCACTCTCTTGTGAAGAACCGGCGTCAAACCAACGGCGTTGACCATACCGGTGATCTCGTCGGCCGATCTTCGATAGACACCTGCAAAGAAGGACAGGACCCTCGTGACCGGTTGATCCTGATAAGGCCGGACGCCATCCGGCAAGTAGAACATGGCTTCTCGTCGGCGAGATGCCGGCAATGGCCTTCCGAGCCACTGAACATCGCTTGTCTCCGCAACAAGTATGCCAGCCAGAACCTCAAGTAGGGTTGTCTTTCCGGCACCATTCGGACCGATGATGCCGACGATCTCGCCGCGCCGAATTTCGAAAGCGATATCCGCGAGCACTGGCTCACCGGCATATTGCTTATTAATCAAATCTACCCGCAGCAGAACTTGATTGGGCTTTTGTTCGGAAACGCGGTCAGGCTCCACCTGAACCGGTGAATTGCCTCCTAAAAGCATATGCGACGGGACCAAATGGAAAACTCCGTCCATGCGCGGTATTCTCGACATAGCGAGCCGCGGAGCAGACCTTGGACGGCGAGCGTCTGATGGGGAGCCTGCACATCCCCAATGGAACGAAGGTTAGTCCTTGATCCATCCCTTCACAAGCATGGAGAACCTCGACCAAACGCAATAACGAGAATGGGCCTATCAATCTTGAGTGAGGTTTTTTTAGGCGTCTGAAGCCGCGCTTGCTACGCATTGGCTATGAGAAGAAGCTGCAATCCTGAGTACCTCCCTAGGCCGACGCCCATGCTTTACTTTGTAATCAAGTGCGCGTTGTCGGGGCATAATCATTGCAGTCGTTTCTGAGGTCGCAAAGCGCAGTCCTGCATTTGGAGCGTTGATCGTCTCGTTGCCGCTGGTCTCGCTATTGGGGATTGTGTGGCTCTTGCGCGACACCGGCGATACCGAGCGGATCGCCAGTCACGCGCAATCCACGTTTTGGTATGTCCTTCCGTGACTGCCGACGTTCTGCAGGTGCCCGAGGCGAAGCCGGGCAACCGCAAAGCCGTTCAGTCCTGTTGACCAATTGCGCGGCATTCCCTTTCATCGCGCGCAGAATCCAAAACTACACCGGGTTCTTGAGCCATAACCTAGCCAGGGGAAAACTCCCATGCGCGCACTTGTTCTGGCCGCGTAGCGACCGTTCCGATCGCATGGGCCAAACCGACCAAGCCCAAACTCCCGTGCAGCCCGAGCGCACGCCTCGGCAATCGGAGCAATCTCGGGACCAGGAGCGTAACCGTGCGGAGGACGTTCGGGTCGGTCGCGGTTGGAGAACGCAAGGGCGCGATGACGAGCGTAGCGATCGGATGGGCGACAACGATATGGGGCGAACCAGGGACCAGACCGTGGGCCGCAATTGGCGGACGCGTCCCGATGATGACCGCGCCGACCGAGATGGCTACGGTAGGGGCTATTACGACGAGGATCGGCCTCGCCGTCGGGTGAAAGTCTGTGTCGAGTACGCAGACGGTGACGAGTATTGTCGCTACAAGGATTAACAGCCCGCATCAGATCAGTTGCGATCGGCTGGTTGGACGCTGCAAAATCACGACTTGGCGCTTCCGGTCTCGTAGCCCGATTACTGCGCGCTGTCCTCGTTGGACTGGAATATTCGCCGATAGTGCGAACGGATATCGCTGTCGCATTCACAGGCCCATCCACGGACCTGCTCAAGATCCACGATGTGAATGCGACCCCGGCTATAGGTGATCAAGCCGGCCTTTTGCAGATCTCCCGCTACCTCCGTCACGGTCGTACGCCGAACGCCCATCATCTGCGCCAGAAATTCCTGGGTTAGCTCCAAATCGACGCCGACGAGATCGTGCATCCTCAGCAGCCACTTGCAGGTACGGGCCTGAACGTCGTGAACCGCGTTGCACGCCGCTGTTTGCTGTACTTGTGACAGAAAGAATTGCTCGTACTTGACCAGCAAGCCTCTGAACACCGGAATCTTGTTGGCGATGACGCGAATGCGGTCGGATGAAATAACTGACGCTACGCCACCAACCTGCATGACGACATGATTAAGCGACACCTTGTGGTCGAGAGCCTGAGTGGCACCGAACTCGCCGTCATTGCCGATCATGCCGGTCTCGATTGCGCCACCGCCCAGAAGCTCGACGACGCAGGAGATAATGCCGGAATGGGGAAAATATACTGTCTCTATCCGCTGATGAGTCTCGGCTAGCACGTGCCCGTGCTGCAACTGCAGAAGCGAGAGATGCGGTTCTATTTCAGTCAGTACGGCCGGCTCAAGCCGGTTTAAGAGGAAATTCTTTCGATGAGGCAACAGCCACTCCCTAGCCTGGCAGGCGGGAGCGCAAAGCACTCTCAGTCACCGGTGCCTACGGGCAGAGCCGAGCCGGTGATGCCTGACGCTGCGCTCTAATGGCAATGTGCACAAGTTAATTCGGGGTCCTTCTTTGTTGCTGGGCTTGCCCCCGCAGCTCTCATTTATGTTAATGGCGGTCGGAAAAACGCGGCGCAGTTTTGCGCACCACGCATGGCCAGGAGGGTTTCACGGGGCGTTTACAACTAAGCGGAAGGTGGTGTGCGATGGAAACTTTCCTCACCGTGCTTTTAATTTGGATCACCTCCAACGTCCTGTTTGTTGGCTGGCGCCTTTGGGTCTCTCGAAGCGTAAAGGACGATTGTCACCGGTGGGAATACGATGGCGCGCTTGCACGGGGTCCGCGCCATCATTCCTTGGGGACAGCGGCAAAAGAGCGTGGATATAGCGTGTTGAGATAGTCGATGATTGCGGCGCGATCGGCGACTTTGGCGTCGCCCGCGTAATCGATAGCAGTTCCGCCTTTCAGCCTACGCCATACCGCCGACCCGCGCGGACCAGGGTACCAGCCGAAGCCGAAGAAAGGTGCGCCCAGCAGACTGCCACGAACGCCACGTATTAGCTCGTCGGGAGCACGCAAAACATAATGCCGACCTCGCCAATAAGCGGAATGGCTCGCGCCGGGGGCAGAAGGCGCCATGTCTAGCGATGCCGCACCGCGCCGGAACGAATTGATAAATGCCCCATATTGAAATTGCGGCAAGCCACAGCGGACCGGCGCTATCCTGGATCGCGAAGCCGGCTTGGCTCAGGTCCGCCTTCTTCGCGGTTGCTTAGGGTTGCAACTACTTTTCAACCATCTTGGGCTATTCTGGCGACCCATGAGGACTCGGCCGGACCATGCCGGAAAGAAGTCGGTGAGGACGCCTAAGCGGCGCTCCGATCTCCTTGAAGTCTGGCTTGAGCTCCTGGAGAAGATCGATGGCCCAAGGCGACGGCGCGCCGCGGAATTCCGCCGCC
>VAZS01000034.1 GCA_005884855.1 Alphaproteobacteria bacterium
GCAGGCCGCCAACCGGATCGGGGACGTGATCAAGCTGATCACCTCGGTGGCCGAGCAGACCAATCTTCTCGCGCTCAACGCCACCATCGAGGCAGCGCGCGCCGGTGAAGCAGGCCGCGGCTTCGCCGTGGTCGCCCAGGAGGTCAAGGCGCTCGCCAGTCAAACCGCAAAGGCGACCGACGAGATCGGCATCCAGATCGCGGGGATGCAGACCGCCACGCAGGAAGCCGTCGGCTCCATCAAGATGATCAGTTCGACCATCGGCAAGATTTCCGAGATCGCCAGCGCGATTTCGGCGGCGATCGAGCAACAGGGCGCCGCCACGCATGAGATTTCCGGCAACATCCAGCGCACGGCATCAGGCACTTCGCAAGTCGCGGGCACCATCGCCGAGGTCAGCCAGGGCGCCAATCAGACCGGCGCGGCATCGACCCAGTTACTGTCATCGGCCAAGCAACTGTCTGACTCCACCACCAGCCTGCAGACCGAAATCGACGGCTTCCTCAAGTCAATCGCGGCGGCGGCGTAATCTTGCGGACTACGAATACTGCATCACCCCGTCATCGACCTTGCCGAAACGCAAGCTGACGACGTCGAGGGCGTAGTTCTGGTAAAGCCGCCACGGCCGCTTTGATCCTTGTTTCTGCATTTTCGCGACCGAGCGCTGCACGTAGCCGGACGAGAAGTCGAGCGAGGGCAGTTCGGTGATCGACGGATCGACATTGTGCGGCATGCATTTTTTGTAGCCATGCCGGTCCATGTAATTGATCAGCCGGCAGACATACTCGCAGGTCAGGTCGCATTTCAGCGTCCAGGACGCGTTGGTGTAGCCGAACGAGGACGCCAGATTGGGCACATCCGAATACATCATGCCTTTGTAGTTCAGGGTTCTGGCGAAATCGACGGTGCGGCCATCGACGCTGACCTCCAGGCCTCCTACCACCTGCAGAACGAGACCGGTGGCGGTGACGATGATGTCGGCGTCCAGTTCGCTGCCGTCCTTCAGACGGATGCCATTTTTGGTGAAGGTGTCGATCTCCTTGGTCACCACCGAGGCGCGCTTTTCATTGATGGCCTTGAACAGATCGCCATCAGGCACCAGGCACAGCCGCTGATCCCACGGGTTGTAGCGCGGGGTGAAATGAGTGGCGATGTCGTAGTCGGGGCCGAGCGCCATCTTGACGCCGCCGAGGATCAGTTGCTTGACCCGCGCGGGCTTGCGCCGGCTGAGCTGGAAGAAATACATCCCCCACAGCACGTTGCGCCAGCGAATCAAATGGTAGGCGAGCTTGGTGGGCAGGTTACGGCGCAACTTGTTGGCAACCGGATCCTGTGCCGGCCGCGAAACCACATAGGTGGGCGAACGTTGCAGCATGGTGACGTGACCAGCGGTCTTGGCCATCTCCGGGACCAGCGTTACGGCGGTGGCGCCTGAGCCAATCACCACCACGCGCTTGCCGGCATAGTCAATGTCATCCGTCCATTTCTGCGGATGCACGATGCGCCCGGCAAAATCATCGGTGCCCTGGAATTCCGGCGTGTAGCCTTCCTCGTATTTGTAATACCCGGAGCACATGAACAGGAAATTGCAGGTGAAGCGCACGGTTTGCGTGCCGCCTTCGCCGTTGCGTCCACGCTCGGCCTCAACGGTCCAGCGCGCTTCGGCCGAGGACCATGATGCCCGTTTGACCTGATGGTTGAACCGAATTTTCTGGTCGATACCGTTCTCTTTGGCGGTCTCGCGCACATAGTTCAGAATCTGCGGCCCGTCGGCGATCGCCTTTGCCTCGGTCCACGGCTTGAACGAGTAACCCAGTGTGAACATGTCGCTGTCGGAGCGGATGCCGGGATATCGGAACAGATCCCAGGTGCCCCCGATGCAGTCCCGGCCCTCGAGGATCGCAAAACTCTTGCCGGGACTTTTGTGCTGGAGATGATAGCCAGCCCCGATGCCGGACAGCCCCGCGCCGACGATCAGCACGTCAAAATGGTCTGATGACATGATTGCTTTGAGCCCCCGATTGTCTCGTGCCGCCATGGCCGGGTTCGTCCCGGCCATCCACGTAGTGCCACATCAAGTCTACGGACGTGGATGCCCGGCACAAGGCCGGGCATGAGGAATAAATGCGACCTGACCAGTTTTCAGTAGCGGTAATGGTCCGCCTTGAAGGGGCCTTCGGGCTTGACGCCGATATACTCGGCCTGATCGGGGCGCAGTTTGGTCAGCTTCACACCGATCTTTGAGAGATGCAGCCGCGCTACCTTCTCGTCGAGGGATTTCGGCAGCACATAGACCTTCTTCTCGTATTTGCCGTCCTTGTTATTGGCGAACAGCTCAATCTGCGCCAGCGTCTGGTTGGTAAAGGAGGCCGACATGACGAAGCTCGGATGGCCCATGGCGTTGCCGAGGTTCACCAGCCGTCCCTCCGACAAAAGGATCATCCTCTTGCCGTCGGCGAAAGTGATCTCGTCCACCTGCGGCTTGATGTTGGTCCATTTCAGATTGCGCAAGTGCGCGATCTGGATCTCGTTGTCGAAGTGGCCGATATTGCACACGATGGCGCGGTCCTTCATCGCGCGCATGTGCTCTATCGTGATGATGTCCTTGTTGCCGGTGGCGGTGACAAAGATATCGGCCCGCGGCGCGGCGTCTTCCATTGTCGTGACTTCATAGCCTTCCATCGCCGCCTGGAGCGCGCAGATCGGATCGACTTCGGACACCATAACGCGGCAGCCCGCCTGACGCAGCGAAGCCGCCGAGCCCTTGCCGACGTCGCCGAAGCCCGCCACCATTGCAACCTTGCCCGACATCATCACGTCGGTGCCGCGACGGATGCCGTCGACCAAGGATTCGCGGCAACCATAGAGGTTGTCGAATTTAGACTTGGTGACGCTGTCGTTGACGTTGATCGCCGGAAACAGCAGCTTGCCTTCCTTCTCCATGTTGTAGAGCCGGTGCACGCCCGTGGTGGTCTCTTCCGAGACGCCCCTGATGTTCCTTGCGATCTCGGCGAAGTAGCCTTTCGGCTTCTCCTTCAACAGCCGCTTGATCAACGCGAAGAACACTTCCTCTTCTTCCGATTCCGGCTTGTCCAGGAATTTCACCTCACCCTGCTCGGCGCGCAAGCCGTGATGCACCAGCATGGTGGCGTCGCCGCCATCGTCGAGGATCATGTTGGGCGTGCCACCGCCGTGCCAGTCGAACAGCTTTGCGGTGTAGTCCCAGTATTCGGCAAGACTTTCGCCCTTCACCGCGAACACGGGAATGCCGGCCGCTGCAACTGCTGCCGCGGCGTGATCCTGTGTTGAATAGATGTTGCAGGACACCCAGCGGATATCGGCGCCGAGCGCAGCGAGCGTCTCGATCAACACCGCGGTCTGGATCGTCATGTGCAGCGAGCCGGCGATGCGCGCGCCCTTCAGCGGCTGTTTCGGCCCGTATTCCTCCCGCGTCGCCATCAGGCCGGGCATCTCGGTCTCAGCCAGCGATATCTCCTTGCGGCCGAATTCGGCTAGCGAAATGTCCTTGACGATGTAGTCGTTAAAAGCTGGCTTCTTTGCGGTGACGGTCATGTACTGGTTCCTGAGCGAATGAATTCGGACGTATCGGGACGAAACTAAAAGGGATCGCTTTGTTGCTCGGTCTGCTCCCTCGCCCCGCTGTTGCGGGGAGAGCGTTGGGGTGAGGGGCATTTATCCTCAAATACGGAAAGAGCAAGTATGCGGAGCCTCCCCCTCACCCACCGCGAAGATGGCGGCAACCTCTCCCCGCAGGCGGGGCGAGGTAACAAACGTCACATCGCTCCCTTCAGCGTATCGGCAAGGTCGGTTCTCTCCCACGAGAAGCCGCCGTCCTTCTCCGGTGCGCGGCCGAAATGGCCGTACGCCGCGGTGCGCCGATAGATCGGCCGGTTCAGCTTTAGCGAGCGCCGTATGTTGGTTGGCGTCAGCCGAAAAATTTCTGGTAGCACCTTTTCGAGCTTCTTCTCGTCCACGTTGCCGGTGCCGTGGGTATCCACCAGCACCGACATCGGATCGGCGACACCGATCGCATAGGCGACCTGGATCGTGCAGCGCTCGGCAAAGCCGGCCGCCACCACGTTCTTGGCCAGATAGCGCGCTGCGTAAGCAGCCGAACGATCGACCTTGGTCGGATCCTTGCCGGAAAAGGCGCCGCCGCCGTGGGGCGCGTAACCGCCGTAGGTATCGACGATGATCTTGCGGCCGGTGAGACCGCAGTCGCCGTCCGGTCCGCCGACCACGAAGTTGCCCGTTGGATTGACCAGGAAATCGGCGGCCTTCTGCGGCATCCAGCCCTTTGGCAGCGCCGACTCCACCGCGCTTGAGATCATCTCCTTGATCAGTCCGGGCGAGTATTTCTTGCCGTTCCGGCTTTTCTCGTTGTGCTGAGTTGAAACCACCACCTTGGTGCAGCCGACCGCTCTGCCGTTGACGTACTTCACGGTCACCTGGCTCTTGGCGTCCGGCTGCAGGTCGAACAGCTGCCCGTTGCGCCGCTTCTCGGACAATACCTTCAAGATTTTGTGCGCGAAGAAAATCGGCGCGGGCATGTATGAGCCCTTCTCGTAGACCTCGCTTTCGCTGCACGCGAAACCGAACATCATGCCCTGGTCGCCGGCGCCCTCTTCTTCCCCACTCTTCTTTTTCTTGGCATCGACGCCCATTGCGATGTCGGGCGACTGGCCATGCAGCAGCACCTCGATGTCGGCGCCGTGGTAGGAAAAGCCGTTCTGGTCGTAGCCGATGTCCTTGACCACGCTACGGGCGATCTCACTGATCAGTTCGCGGTCGACGACCGAGACGCCATGGATTGTGCGAAACAGTTGGCCACGGCCTTCGCCCGCGATGACGATCTTGTTGGTCGTACAAAGCGTCTCGCAGCCCAACCTTGTATTGACCTGGCTGTCGTCGGCAATGCCGAGCTTGACGTCCTTCTCGATGAACGCGTCGAGGATCGCATCCGAGATTTGGTCCGAGACCTTGTCGGGATGGCCTTCGGAAACCGACTCGCTGGTGAACAGAGAAGACGCGCGCATCAACTAACCCCTTTTCCGCCGATCCGGCGGTCCTTCCTTATGTTGCCTGAAGTGTCAGTCTCGACGGCGCGAGATGACGTAGGATTCATCGTAGAACCAGAGCCCGTTATGCTTGCGCAAAACCTCTCTGGCGGCATCGAGATAACGACCGCTTTGGGTCATTTCCGTCAACCGGTCGTCTTCGATCTGGGCGACATACACCGCCGCGTTCCATGCTGCAAAGGCCGTCGAGGTACCGATGGAGCCGGTGACCTCATTTGGCAGCGCTTCCATATCATAGCGGAAGATCGAACGGTTATCGGCATAGGCATTAAAATTCAGATCGCGCGCCGCCGAGCCCAGCTCATATTTTACAGCGCGCAATAGCTCATGACGGCTCACCGCGAAAGGATTTTCTCCGGGCCACACCGCCTGGATAATCTCCATGCCGGGATCCGTGCCGTGAGAGTGAATCCCGATCAGGCGGCCTCCTGCCCGCAGGGCCCGGGCCAAGGGCGCAATGATGCGTTTTGCCCGAAAATGAACAGAAGATTTGGCTCGGTAGGGCTGCGAAGCGATGATCAGGTCGAAATTGGCCTCAGAACGGCCGGCCCGCGGGATGATCGAATCGAGCAAAAAGCGGTGGTCTTCCCGGTACAGCACGATTGCCACCGGCCGTTCATAGAGCGGCATGCCCGAGCGCGGGCTGACATTGGCCCGCCAGTTCTGCTCCAGAAACGGCTTAAGTTCAGCGATCTGGGCCTCGAATTCGCCCGAGGAGGCCCCCCTCAGAGGGACTTCATGCCAGATCATGCCCGCGGCCGCTGTGGGCGAGGCCGGCGTCAACCAAGGGGCTTCGGCGTAATACATGTTAGTGAGCACAAAAACAGTCGCTGGATGCTCAAACAGCCGGTCCGCCACCTTTTCCAGGGTCAGCCGGACATCCTCCAGGCTGAGTTCCTTGCCCGCGATATAGCACGGCATATGAGGGAAACGGCCGTGCATCGATCGCATCACACGCGCCAACACCGTACCGTCACCGACCCCAGCATCGAACACGCGCAGCGCGGGTGGCCGGGGGTGAATGCTGCCCAATTCCAGCGCCACGCGGTCCGC
>VAZS01000433.1 GCA_005884855.1 Alphaproteobacteria bacterium
TCGTCCGTGGCGCGCTGGCGCGCCCGTTGGGCATTGAGCTGCGGGTTGGTTTGGTAGGCCTTGGCCAAGGCTTCGGGCAGGCCTTCGGCCCAGACCGGGGCAGCGACAGAACTGAACGCCAAAATGGCTGCAAAACCCACGCAGGTTGTACTGCCAAGAAACATGCCCGATCGGAGCACGCGCCTCGCCACTCGGCCAATGATAGTGGCACGCCCCATTACGTGATCCCGCAGCACCCCGGCCATCCGCTCCCGCTGACGACCTTGCTTATTGACCTGTTTAGAGGGCGGTGCCGCTGCAGGCAAACCGTGGCTTGTGGAAACCCCGTGAATTCACCGCTTCGTTGCGTCGTTGGGGACGAATCATTCGGCGCATACGAGCTGGCTGGCGCGCGCGGTGCCACCAAGACACGGGCTCGGAGGTCATCTGTTCTTGTTTACGGGCTTCCTCTTCTCGATGAACGCCGCCATGCCTTCGGCGCGATCTTCCAGCGCGAAGGTGGAATGAAACAGGTTGCGCTCGACATTCAGTCCTTCGGACAGCAGCGTCTCGAAAGCGCGATTGATGGCGCTTTTCGCCATCTCGGCCGCCGGACGCGACATTGAGGCAATTTTTTCCGCCGCCGCGAACGCTTCGTCCATCAGCCTGTCTGCCGGCACGATGCGGCTGACCAGGCCGGAGCGCTCCGCCTCAGCGGCATCCATCATGCGCCCGGTCAGGCACAGGTCCATCGCCTTGGATTTGCCGACCGCGCGCGTCAGCCGCTGGGTTCCGCCGATGCCCGGGATAGTACCGAGCGTGATCTCGGGTTGGCCGAATTTCGCGGTATCCGCGGCAATGATGATATCGCACATCATCGCCAACTCGCAGCCGCCGCCTAGCGCGTAACCGCTGACCGCCGCGATCGTCGGCTTGCGGCAGTTGGCGACGCGGTCGCCGCCGATCGCAGTGAAATCGCTGGAGAACATGTCGATGAATGTCTTCGGCTGCATTACCTTGATGTCGGCGCCGGCGGCGAACGCCTTTTCGCTGCCCGCCAGCAGGATGCATCCGATCGTTTCGTCGGCTTCGAGATCGTCGATGGCGAGCGCGATTTCCCTGAAGACGCCGAAGGACAGCGCATTGAGCATCTTCGGACGATTGAGCGTAACGATGCCGACCGCCCCTTTTTTTTCGATGACGATGTATTCGAACGTGCTCATGGTCTACCCCGCGCCTGATTTTGCGCGCCAATGTGCCCGCTGGCGGAGTGGGCATCAAGTGGGGGTTCCAGGTCGGCGCGAGCGTGATGCCTCCGGATTGTCGGGAGGCGTTACTTACGACAGGAACATCCGCGCGGCGGAGGCCATCGTCAGTAGCGCGCCGAAGCCGATGAAGATCTTCCCGATGATGGAGGTGTGGTCCCAGGCAGAACTGGTTGCATTGGTGCCGGCGGCAACGGATGGAACGGGCGAGGCTGCCCTCGCTACCGTCGCCGCTGGCGCAGGACTCTCTTGCAGAGCGCGATCGAGGTTGTTGAGTTGATCCGCCGAAACGACATCGGCTTCTGCCAGTTGGACTCCAGACGGCCTGTCCGCGGCGCCCGCTTCCAGGATACTGCTGGCCCGTGCTGACATAGCCCTGGCGGCAATGCTTATCGCCGTCTCGGCCGATCGCAGTTCTGCGTTGGCGTTTGCGACTGAGGGAGGGATCGTGCGGGAAGCGTCCCCAACATTGGCCCCATTGGCCTGCTTGTCGGCTGAGTTGAGACCGACCTTGTCAGACCGGAGATGCGCGTTTTTCTTCCAGTGACGGGAGCGATGTTTGGCCTGTTTCTGGATTGCAACGAACGCCTCGACACTCTCCGATCTGCCAGTTGCCGCCGCACCTTCCGCGCCCATCGCCGCTTGGGATGGCACCACGAAACAGACGAAAAGCGCGGTGGCCGATATCAAGCCCAAGCGCCCGCTGGGGTTGATGTCCATTAGCCACCTCCCGATCTGTCAGCTCCCCCCACCGAAAGAGCCGCACGGGGTGTTCGCAGCGGGGCTCGGGCAACCTCTTCGCCGCGAGTCCCCACTCGGCGCGCGAGGCCCGGCTGCTCCGGACGGCATAGATCACGATCTCGTGACCGTTCGGAAGTAACAAACTGGAATGTCAGCCGAATTACACAATAGGAGCGCGCGTGCGCGAACGTGGTGACGAGTGGACCGCCCTGATGCGGTCGGCCATTTTGGGCGACAGTGCGGCGTATCATCGTCTGCTCAAGGCCGTCACGCCGGTGCTGCGAGCTGCGGCACAGCGCGGTCTGGCGCGGGCAGGGCAACCTGTGGATCAATCCGAGGACATCGTGCAAGAGGTTTTGCTGGCGGTGCATTTGAAACGACATACCTGGGACGCCAACGCGCCGTTCGCGCCATGGCTGTTTGCGATCGCGCGCAACAAGCTAATCGATTGGCTGCGGCGCCGCGGCCGGCGGGTTTTCGTCAACATAGACGATTTCGCCGATAGCCTGCCCGGCGACCCTGCCCCGGAGATCCCGGCGGCCAGCGAGGTCGCGGTCCAGCTCCAGTCCTTACCGGCGCGCCAGCGCGAGGTTTTGCAATCGATCGCAGTCGACAGCTCATCGATCAAGGAGACGGCGGCGAAATTCGCCATGAGTGAGGGCGCGGTACGCGTAGCACTGCATCGTGGCCTTGCCAGCCTCACCACCAAACTACGGGACGCGTGAGAATGGAAACCGACCAGCTCATTCGGACGCTTGCGGCCGACAGCTCACGTCCCGCGCGGCCGGTCAGCTTGGTGCTGGCGCTGGCATTGCTTGCTGCGATGCCTGTTTCGCTGGCTATGCTTTTCGCCGGTCTGGGCGTTCGTCCCGATGTCATGAGGGCGATGCATAATCCGTTCTTCGATTTGAAGTTTGCGGTGACGCTGGCGCTGGCGATCTCGGCCGTTGGCGTTGCGCTGCATCTGTCGCGGCCTGAAGCCTCCCTGCGCGGGTGGGCGTGGCTGCTGCTGATTCCGGCCGGACTCTTGGTCGGCGGGATCACCAGCGAAATGATGCTGCCGCAAAACTTGCCGATGATGACACGCCTGATTGGCAGTAATTCGCGGGTTTGCCTCACGGCAGTTCCGCTGATGTCGATGCCGCTGCTGGCGGCGGCACTGATCGGATTGCGTCACGGCGCGCCGACACGTCCTGCGGTTAGTGGCGCGATCGCCGGCCTGTTGTCAGCTGGGCTTGCAGCCACACTCTATGCATCGCATTGCACGGATGATTCACCGCTGTTCGTAGCGACCTGGTACACCATCGCAACCGCTCTGGTTGCCGCGATCGGGGCGGCCATAGGAGCAAGGGTACTAAGGTTTTAGCCGGAGGGAGAAGGGAATCACCCTGCCGCAGGAGGTGCGGCGGCGGTCTGCTGCATACGGTGGAAGCGCAGCACCTGCTGAGCGGTCGAGGGTCGCAGCCGTTCGTAAGTGGCCTTACAAGCCTGAATATCGGTCGGCTTCATGCCTGAGAGATTGTCGCGCATATTGATGAGTGCCCTGACCGTTGCCCAGGTCATCCCGGAAACTTTCGCCAGGATCATGACCCCCTCAGCACGGGTTTCCACCATCATGTTCTCGGCGACGGATACCGGTACGTTCGCAAGCGCTGCGATCGCGGCATTGGCTTCGTCGAACTTGCCGGCTTCGGCAAATGAAGCCACCTGATGCTCATCCAGCCTGCCGTCCACGTGGAGTGATTTGACCAGCGCGTGAGCGATTGCCGTTTCAGCGGTGATCCCGGCCGGTGCTGAGCGCACGCGGCGCATCGCCTCCTGCACAGCGCTTGACACACTCGCTGCCTGCTGCGGGTTGGCGGCCTCAAGCCGCTCCCGCACCGTCGCGGATGCCTTTGCAAGGAGTTTCAAATAGAGGTGCCGCGGAAGCGTAGGACGCATCCCGACGCAGCTTGCGAGATTGTCGTCGCCCTCGGCGCGACTGATCAGCCGGTTGAATCCGCCTTCTGAAAATTCCGCGCCGGGATTGTTGACCGTGCTCTGGATCACCTCGTCGTCACCGCGCTGCACCAACACATCGGTGACTGCGCGGCTCAACACCTTACGTATCGAAATCGCCCTCAAATGCGCTTGGCTCTTGTTGCGTGCAGTTTCGATCAGCGTGGCCTCGTCGAGCCGCTCCGATTGCGACAGCACCGGCGCTGCGACCTCGATGAGATCGTCGCCGGCCAACGCGCGAATTGTAAGCGGCGGAGCGGTATTTATAGGGGCGAGGCGAATGGCCAGCAGCGCCTTCGCGGAAGTCTCTATGTGCAGGATCAGGCATTGGAAGACATCGTCAAACAGCTCGATCTGATCATCCGAAAATTCCACGGCGCCGTTGATGAAAAGATCGGTCACCCGTCGCAACGTTTCGACCCGGCGGGCGACGGTTCCGTGCGTCAGGGTCGTCTGTAGCTCGTCGAGCAGGCTTTCAGCGGTAGAAGCGAATTTGGAAATCATGACTCTGTCCTGGAGCGTACATGCGCA
>VAZS01000434.1 GCA_005884855.1 Alphaproteobacteria bacterium
AGATGGCCGTCAGGTTCGGCTCCGCCAGCGTTCGCACCACCCCGGCGTTCTCCATCGCGCGTATGGTGGCCTGTACGGAGGGAGCTCCACCGAACGAAGCCTGCGTGACGTTACCGGGCACCAGCGGACGGCCAAGGGCCGTGAACGGGTTGTTGTTGTTGAAATTCACAACGGCCGTGCCGTAATTCAGGCTTCCCGAAAGGTCGATCCCAAGTTGCTTGATGATCGACCGCGCGACCTCGGCGACCGTGACCTTGAGCATCACCTGATCGCGGCCACGAACCGCGATCGAATTGACGACCTTGTCGACCCCGCCCACCAGGCGGGCGGCAAGATCGCTCGCCTGCTGTGACTCAATCGAACTCGCCGTCGTGCCGGATAGCATCACTCCGTCACCGAGGCCTTCGATCTGGATGTCGGCATTCGGCAGGGTCTGCTTGAGCGCGGCGCGCACGCCATTGAGATCGCGCTTGACGGCGATATCGTAAGCGGCAATTTGCTGGCCCGCGGAATCGAAGAATACGATGTTGGTCTGACCTACCGCCGCGCCGATGATATAGGCGCGCTGCGCGGAGCGGACGACGGCGTTGGCAATTTTGGGATCGGCGACCAGCACATCCTTGATGTCACGCGGCAAGTCGATCACGAGGGATTTGCCAATGCCCAGCGCAAGAAAGCGCGCGTTCATCTGGCCATCGGCGGCCATCGGGGCCGCGACCCGGTAGTCACTCGCGAACACCGGCGTCATCGCCGGATTGAGCGTCAGCGCGGCGGCGGCCGAAAACGACATGGCGCGGACCATAATTGTCCGCAGCGCCGGCTGAATTCCTCCGCGTTTCATATCCGAGACCCTTTCCGTCACTTCTGCGTCACCGTCGAGCTTGGGATTCCGTAGCGAACCACGCTAACGGCTTCACCTCGCCTCAAACGCTGATCGTCGGTTCTGTTTTCGACCATGTTGATGTCAGCCATGCTGCGCAGTGCCAGCGCCAGCGTGCCGGTTTGGCGCGCGCGGGCCAACGTCTCGGCCTGCTCCGGCCTCAGCTCGAGCGTAACTGTCTTGCCGACAACCGTGTTCTGGCCGTCCTTTTCTTTCGGCGCCTGATCGATCGCGAGCACGCGCACATTGGGAAGAATGACTTCCGAGTTGACCATATCGGGTGCGCCCGGAAGAGCTGTGTTCTTCTCACGCTTCGAAAGAATGACGTCGACACGGTCGTTGGGCAGAATAAATCCGCCAGCGCCCGTCTCCGGAGAGATTTCGGTCGAGATGGCTCGCATGCCAGCGGGCAGGATCGCGGCCATGAAGCCCGACCCGTTGGCTTTGACCAGCTTGGGCTCACGGATCGGCTCGCCTGCGATGAACGGCGCGCGAGCGATCGAGCCGGCGATCTGGGTTGTCGCTTCCGGGCGCTGGTTGCGTTGGATGAAGGTGTTGCTCGCGGTCGCCGCCGGCCAAGTCTGCCACAGCATGTCTTCAGGCGTAACCGTCTGGCCAAGGCCGATGTCCGACTTGGCAACCAGAACGTCCACAGTTTGCAATGTTGCTGCCGGCTCAGCCGGAGCCCGGTTGTCTGACCCGCTCGCAAGATACGCGGCAATACCGCCGGCACCGACAGCGATAGTCAGGACGACAATCCGTGCGGTCTTCATACGCTTCACTTTCCACAAACGCCGCGACGCTGCCGCCGCCGTGATGGGAGTTGACCAGCTATTCGTCAAAGCATGGTTAATGAGGCGTATCTAAATCAACTTAACGCCGGGTTTATCTGGCGCGATCAGCCAAACGCGAAATGCGCAACGTCGATCGCCTTGATCCATTCCGTGTCGGGGTAGACGATCAGTGCGCCGATCGCGAGTGCGATGCCGTAAGGAATGCCGCTATCCTTGGCGTGCAGCTTCATCAGCCAGGATTGGCGAGCGAGCGCGTAGGGCAGCGGCCACTGCCGGAACTGAAGTAACAGTAGCGTCAAGGCGCCGCCGAACAGCGAGGCATAGACCAGATAGTCCAACAGATGCCCGAAACCGAACCACAGCGCCGCGCCAGCCGCTATCTTCGCGTCTCCGCCGCCGACCCAGCCCATCGCAAAACATCCAAACGCAAGCACGAGCACCGCCGCACCCGCACCGAGATGCGCTAGAATATCGTAGCTGCCCATGCCGCTCATCAGCGCGAGCGTCAGAAAACCGCCCCCGAGTGCCAGCGACACCCGATTCGAAATCGTCATCGTGAAAAGATCGGTTGCCGCCGCGAACGCCATCAAGGCCGGGAAAAGCAGAAGCCGTGCAATATCGAGAATCATTGGGTTACCGACCGGTATGGCTGGCGCTGGTTCGAAGCATCGCCGAAGCCTAGGGCCGAGAAATGAACAATCTGAAAATGGAAGCAGGCAAGCGCAATTCTGCCCCAAGCGCTTCCGTTCACAGCTCCTTAAGCGCGTCGCGATAACCATAAGCTATCTGATCAGATGAGGTGGGCATGTCCAATCTACCGCTCGAAATCGTCGAGATGTTCGGCCAGACCATCGCCAAAGTGGTGCCCATCACCATCGTGCTGGCGATTGTGTTCTCGGTGTTGAGCTATTTCTGGGCCTGCAATCCCGGCGCGCCCTGGTGGCGCAAGCGCGAACTGGTCACCGATATCTGCTACTGCGAATTGGGCTACTCGTGCTCGGCGCTGGCGTGGTGTTCAATATCCACGATGCCGATGCATTGATTGCGTTTTACGACAACGGCCACGGCCCGCTGTCGGAACTGCCGCTGTGGGCGCAGGGTCTATTGTTCGTAGCGCTATCGGATTTCATGCTGTACTGGCTGCACCGCCTGTTTCACGGCGGTGGATTCTGGAAGTACCACGCGATCCATCATTCGTCGGAAGAACTGGACTGGATCTCGGCCGCGCGCTTCCACCCCGTCAACCTGTTTCTCGGCACCATCATGGTTGATGTCATATTGCTGACGGCAGGGATCTCGCCGAATGTCATGCTCTGGGTCGGGCCCTTTACCACATTCCACTCGGCATTCGTTCACGCCAATCTGAGCTGGGATCTCGGGCCGTTCAAATATGTGCTGGCAACGCCGATCTTCCATCGCTGGCATCACACCGCGTTGGAAGAGGGCGGTAACACCAACTTTGCCGGGACGTTTCCAATCTGGGATCTGTTGTTTGGAACGTTCCGGATGCCACAAAACAGGCTGCCGGACGATTATGGCAAGGACGAACCGGCCATTCCGTCCGAAATTGCCGGACAATTGGCCTACCCATTTCGGTAATTCAGTCAGGTTTTCTCAGCTCGATTTGCAGTTCTTTCATGAATTGACGTCTAGATTCGAGGTTGGGCGCCGGTTCTGCTGCGTATCGTTCGTCAACGCCCCGAGGTAGAGTATGTCCATCAGTTCCCCGCGTCGGCGCGCGCGCGCCTCTTTCAAATTGCGATCGCTCGCGATCGGCATGCTGTTGTGGCCGATCGCCGCTGCTGCCGGGCCTATGGCGGACACCATCGCCGTCAATGTCGATCAAGCAAAACTCGTCAAGCTGCCCACCCGGGTTTCGACAATCGTGGTCGGAAACCCGCTGATTGCAGATGTAACCCTGCAGACCGGCGGAATTCTTGTGGTGACCGGCAAAGGCTACGGTGCGACCAATTTCATCGCGATGGATCGCAGCGGCGAAGTCCTGGTGGACCGCGTCATTCAGGTCGAAGGCCCGACCGATCAGCTTGTCACGGTTTATCGCGGGGTCGAACGCGAATCCTATAGCTGCATGCCGACTTGCCAGCGCCGGATCACGCTCGGCGACGGCGAGAACTATTTCAAATCGGCCATGGATCAGGCCGGTTCTCTTAACAGCCAGGCTACCGGCAACGCCGCGGCCGCAGCCAAAACGAACTAACCTGCCTGTTGCTTGATAGGCCCCGCTCTCGCGAGCCGGACTGGATCAGGCTCGCTTAGCCGGCGGCGCGCAGATTGTCGGCCGAAGACTTGCCAGAGCGGCGATCCGCTACGATCTCGTAGCTGATCTTCTGGCCTTCGCGCAGCGTTCCAAGCCCAGCGCGCTCTACTGCGCTGATGTGCACGAATACGTCGTTGCCACCGTCGTCGGGTTGAATGAAGCCGAAGCCCTTGGTTGCGTTAAACCACTTCACGGTTCCCATGCTCACGGGATAGTCCCTTCTAAAGATAGACATACTAGAAGCCTGCTTTCGGCAGGCTGGTGAAATCGAATTTTTGGAAGGGTCGTCAGCGTCTAAACCGGCTGTACCGGTGGATAGCTAATGTCGTCCGGCCGAAAATCGATATCCACATATTATTCCAAAGTAGCCCCCAAAACAATCCTGACATGTACGATTTTTTGTTCGCGTCAGATTTGCGATCGGAAAGCATCGCCATGATTTCGTCATGCGTCGTTGTGGCGCGCCATCACAGCGTTGTAGCCAAGCGAATACCGGCCGCGTGAAGAAAACGAACGACTCGGCTCTGAACCAAGCCAGAACCGAGGTTGCTTTGACGTCTACCTGCGCCGGAACTGCCCCCGTGGCGGTGCGCCGCGTGGAGCTCCGCCGCCCGGACGCTCGTCCTTGTGACGGAAAATCAGCCGGCCTTTTTCCAGGTCATACGGCGACATTTCGATCGTGACCCGATCGCCGGCCAGTGTCTTGATCCGGTTTTTCTTCATCTTGCCTGCGGTGTAGGCGACGATCTCGTGTCCTGCGTCGAGCTGCACGCGGTAACGTGCGTCGGGGAGGATTTCGGTGACCAGTCCTTCGAACTGGATCAGCTCTTCCTTAGCCATGGTTATCTCCGGATCGATCGACGGCTAGCGTGGTCGTTGGGTGCGGTTGGGTCGGGTATTCGGACGGCTTTCACGGTGCAGGAAGGCGACGCCTTGCACCCCTTCAGCCTTGCCGCCAGCTTGCGACGACGAGGACGGACGTATCGGCTCATGCCGGTTGGCCTCATGACGATTGGTTTGAGGCAGGCCGTTATTACCACCGGGACGACGGTGACGGCGAGGCCCTTTTGCTCCAGGCGCGGAGTCATTTGCGCGGGTTCCATGCGCGCGCGGCGCGGAGCGAGCGCCGCGGTGCTGCGCGGGCGCGGGCGCTGTTTCCCTGTGGCCCGGTGTGCGACGATCTTCTCTCGGCAGCGCGATGCGGATCAGCTTTTCGATGTCGCGCAGAT
>VAZS01000243.1 GCA_005884855.1 Alphaproteobacteria bacterium
TCGACCGACTTGACGCCGGTCTTCTGGCCCTCCGTGATCGTAAAGATCAGGTCGACGCGGTTGTTCGGCTGTTCGATGATCTCCGGATTGACGCGCACGTCATAGCGGCCCGAGCGGCGATAAATTTCGGCGATGCGCTGGGCATCGGACTGCACCATTGGACGCGAGAGCGTGCCACGGGGCTTGGACTGTACTTCGGCCGCAAGCTGTTCGTCCTTGACCTTCTTGTTGCCCTCGAACGCGACGCGCCCGATCACCGGGTTTTCTACTACGGTCACCAGCAGGCGCCCGCCCGCCTGGCTGATTTTCACATCCTGGAACAGGCCGGTCTCGATTAGCGCTTTGAGGCCATCATCGATTTGCGAGTGATCAAGGCGCCCACCGGGACCCGGCTTGAAATAGGATCGGATGGTTTCGACCTCGACCCGGCGGTTGCCCTCGACCTGAATCGAAGCGACGTTCTGGGCGGCGGCAGGCGAGGCCACAAGCATGGCCGCCAGCGGGGCAGCGACCGGCGTGGCGAACATGGTCAGAGCGGCGAGCAAGCCCCCCCGCACTCGCATTCCAACATTCATGCGCAACGCTGCCTTGTCATTCCAGGCCGGACCGCATCCCCACGATCCGACAGATTCCTAAGTTGTTGCCCTGCTTGTAACCAAATTTGCCGGGGCAGCAAACGTCCGATTGCAGCGCGATTTCATTTTCATTCCAAGACGTTGCCTATTGGCCACGTCACAAAAAAGCCGTTTCAGGATGCCGCCAGGTGCAGGATGTCGTTGTAGGTCGCAAACACCATGAGCATCAGCACCAGGCCGAGCCCGATCCGGAAGCCCATCTCCTGGGCTCGCTCCGAGAGGGGACGCCCGCGTACCGCCTCGACCGCGTAGAACAAAAGATGACCGCCATCCAGCAGCGGCACCGGAAACAGGTTCAACAGCCCGATCGATATCGAGAGCACGGCAGCAAGATGCACCAATGCCGCAAGACCGATCGTGGCGACCTGGCCTGAAATCTGCGCGATGCGTAAGGGACCGCCGACCTGGTCGGCCGCCTCGCGTCCGGTAAAAACGCCGCCGATATAAGCCAGCGTACGATCAACCACGAACCACGTTTCTTTCACGCCAAGCCACAGCGCGGTGGCAGGATCCACGCGCTCGGTCGTGACGTCCCCGGCTGCCGTTTTACGTGTGATTCCGAGCACGCCAAGCCGATGCACGTTTCCGAACGGGTCTTTTACTTCCCTCAGTTGCGGCGTGGCACGCAGTTGCAGGGTCGAATCGCCTCGCTTGAGGGTAAACGTCAATTGCTCGCCGGCGCGAACGCCCACGATTCGCTGCATATCGGCAAATGCTCCGATCGCGGTGCCGTCGATTGCGGTCACCTCATCGCCGACCTGGAAGCCGGCCGCCGCCGCCGCACTGCCCGCCTCCACCTGATCTACGCGCGCCGTCGTGCTCGGCTTGCCCAAGAAAGTGAACAGACCGGTAAAGATCACGATCGCCAGAAGAAAATTGGCAATCGGACCAGCGGCTACGATTGCCGCCCGCGGTCCAACCTTTTTGTGATGGAAGCTGCCTTCGCGCTCTTCTTCACTCATTCTGGCGAGCGATTCTGAAGAGGGCGCCGAAGCCTCGTTCTCGTCGCCGAAGAACTTGACGTAGCCGCCGAGCGGAACGGCAGAGATCTTCCAGCGCGTGCCATGGCGGTCGTTAAAGCCGACGAGCTCTGGCCCGAAGCCGAGCGAGAAAGTTAACACCTTCACGCCCGCCCACCGCGCGACCAGGAAATGGCCAAGTTCGTGGAAGAAAACGACGATCGTGAGCACGAACAGGAAAGGGATGATATAGCCGATGAGCCCATGGCCCAACGTATTGAAAGTATGTAGAAAAAACTCGGACATCCAATTCCCCTTAACCAGAGCCGCAGGGCTCTATCCCCAACCTTCTAGGTTGCCTTTAAGGCAATTTGAGGCAAGAGGGTGGCAGCATTATATCGCGCTGTATGGTCAACAGCGATGGCATCATCAGCGGAGGTCAAAGGGGCGAGGTTGCCTGAGCGGATCCAGTCCTCCATCGTCGCCTCCACCAGTCGCGCGATGGCGCCAAATCTGATCTTGCCGGCAATGAACGCCGCTACCGCCACTTCATTGGCCGCATTGTAAACGGTGGTGGCTCCCCGCCCGCTTCGCAAGGCATCGTAAGCCAGCGCGAGCCCCGGGAACCTTCCGAAATCCGGCGCCTCGAAGGTCAGCTGTCCGATTTTGGCAAGATCAAGCTTGGCTGCCGGCCCGACGATTCGATCCGGCCAACCGAGGCAATGCGCGATGGGTGTGCGCATATCAGGCGCTCCCAACTGCGCCACCACTGAACGATCGGAGAATTCGACCATACCGTGGATAATCGATTGCGGATGCACGAGGACGTCGATCTCATCCGGCCTCAGCGCAAACAAATAAGAGGCCTCAATAACCTCAAGACCTTTGTTCATCATCGAGGCGGAATCGATGGTGATCTTCTGGCCCATACTCCAGTTCGGATGTTTCAACGCCTGCGCTAGCGTTGCCTGCTCTATCTCGTCGCTGGCCCAGGTCCGGAACGGCCCACCGGATGCGGTGATGATGACGCGGACCAGTTCCTCACGGTTGCCCGACCCCAGCGCCTGAAACAATGCATTATGTTCGGAGTCCGCGGGAAGGATGCAGGCTCCGGCCCTCGCCGCACGCTGCATGAAAAAGTCACCGGCGCAGACCAGGCATTCCTTGTTGGCAAGCGCAACGGTTGCACCGCGATCTACGGCGGCGAGTGCAGGTTTCAAACCAGCCGCTCCGCTGACCGCCGCCATGACCCAATCCGCCGGGCGTACGGCGGCCTCAATGATAGCGCTTTCGCCAGCGCCGCATTCCGTGCGCGTACCGGCCAGCGCATCCTTTAGCTCGGCCAAGCGAGCGGGATCGGCAATGGCCGCAAATCGCGCGCCGAATTCCTTCGCTAGTTTGGCGAGCCCCTGGACGTTGGTATGTCCAGTTAGAGCCTCGACCCGGTAGCGGTCGCGCGAGGCCCGCAGCAGATCCATGGTGCTGTCCCCGATTGACCCGGTGGCACCGAGGACGGTCACCGCACGCACGGCGGAGCTGGCAGCCTTGTTGTTACGCAACGGAACAGCACTCATGAGCTTTACCAAACCATAAGACCGCGGCCGACGCCATCGGCGCCGCTGCGAAAAAGCCCCAAAATGGCGGCCAGAACGATGGCGGCAACGAAGCCGTCCAAACGATCCATGAGCCCGCCGTGCCCGGGAATGAGCTGGCTTGAGTCCTTGACGCCGAAACGCCGTTTGACCGCCGACTCAAACAGATCGCCTAGCTGGGAAGCTATCGAGAGTGCCGCGCCGACCAGCAGAATTGGCCCCGTTCTGCCCAGACCCATTCCGGCAAACCCTGCTGATACCCCCAGGCTCGCCGCAAACCCGCCGAGCGCGCCCGCCCATGTCTTCTTCGGACTGACCCGGGGCCAAAGTTTTGGCCCTCCCATACCGCGACCCACGAAGTACCCGGCGATGTCGGTGACCCATACGATCAGGAGAACGAATGTCAGTGCAGTGAATCCTTGACCCTGGTCAAGGCGCACCAGCACCGATGCGATCTCGGCCGCGGCGGCATAGAGGAATCCCGGCACAGCCCAATGGCGGCGCTCGGGCGCGAGCCAGGCAACGACAGCAAAGCCCGCCACGAGTGCCACCAGCGAAGCATCGATCCGTCCCGCTGCGAAACAAAATCCTGCAATCGCAAGCGCAACGCCGCCTGATGCGACGACGCGCGTTTCGTGCACCGCGCCTACGATCATCAGCCATTCGACGTAAAGCCCGATGGCGGCCAGCGTCGCCAGAGCAGACCACAGCCATCCACCGGCATAGGCGATGGCGATGGCTGCGGGTGCCAGCACCAATGCAGCGATGAATCGCATCAACAGGTTACGTGGACCCTGCTCCGGCGCTGCCGGCGCGGCTTTGGTTTCGGTCACGATGCGGTTTTCGCAGCCAGACCGCCGAAACGGCGCTCCCGTCTGGCATATTCGGCAATCGCGTCCTCGAGTGCGGCCTTGTCGAAGTCGGGCCAGTGAATCGGCACAAAGACCAGCTCGCTGTAGGCAGCTTGCCACATCAGGAAATTCGAGAGCCGCTGCTCTCCGCTGGTCCGAATGATCAGATCGGGGTCGGGAATGTCGGGCGCATCCAGGTATTGGCCAAGCGTGTCGGCGTCGATCGTTGCGGGTTCGCGCTTACCGGCGGCGACCTCACGGGCCAGCCGCTGTGCCGCATTGGCGATCTCCTGCCGAGAGCCGTAGTTGAACGCGACCACAAGGTTAAGCGTTGTATTGTTCTTTGTCAGCTCTTCGGCTTCGTTCAGAAGCGCGCAGATGTCCGGCTCAAGTCCGTCGCGTTCTCCAATAACGCGCACCCTGACGCCATCGCGATGCAATGTCGCGAGATCATTGCGGATAAAGCGCCGGAGCAGGCCGAACAGGTCACCGATTTCGGTCGCCGGGCGCGACCAGTTCTCCGAGCTAAACGAGAAAATCGTGAGATGCAGAATGCCAAGTTCGCCCGCCGCGCGAACAACCCGGCGCAGTGCCTCGACGCCCCGACGATGGCCTTCCGCGCGCGGCAGGCCGCGGGCCGCTGCCCAGCGCCCGTTCCCGTCCATGATGATGGCCACATGCAACGGAGCCTCGGTTCTATCCGGTCCATCTGTTGCGGGGGCGGCGGCGTTCGGCATCGGTCAATCCGAGGGAGGGCTAAACGGTGAGAATTTCTCTTTCTTTGGCCGCCAGCAGGTGATCGATTTCCGAAATGGTTGCGTCGGTAGCCTTCTGCACGTCGGCGGCCAAACGCTCCTCATCGTCCTCGGAAATCTCGTGATTTTTCTCGAGTTTCTTGACGGTGTCGAGACCATCGCGCCGGACATGTCGCACCGCGACCCGTGCCGCTTCTGCGTATTTGTGCGCCACCTTCACAAGCTCCTTGCGGCGCTCCTCATTCAACTCTGGAATTCGCAACCGAAGCACCTGCCCTTCGGTCGCCGGACTCAAGCCCAGATTGGAATCGACGATCGCTTTTTCCACCGCCTTCACCATCGACTTGTCCCATACCTGAACCGAGAGAAGCCTCGGCTCGGGTACGCTGATAGTCGCGAGCTGGTTAAGGGGCATGTGCGTGCCATAGGCGTCGACCTGCACCGGTTCCAGCATCGAGGCCGCGGCGCGGCCGGTTCGCAGCCCACCAAGTTCATGCTTGAGAGCCTGGGTTGCGCCTTGCATCCGGCGCTTCAATTCGTTGATGTCGAACTTACCCGTGGGCATCACGCTCTCTCCTCCTGAAACTATTCGCCGAGACGCCAGGCATCGCGCGCGTCCCGAAGGTGTACAAGCCGCGTCAACCGGCGACGATGGTAGCCTGGCCGGTGCCGCGCAGGATCGCACGGATAGAACCCGGTTCGGCGATCGAGAATACGATGATAGGCAGCGACGTCTCGCGGGCAAGCGCGAATGCGGTCGCATCCATTACCTTGTAGCCGCCCTGGACAGCCTGTGAGTGGGTCAGCCGATCGAACCGCTTGGCTGCCGGGTCCTTCCTGGGATCGGCGCTATAGACCCCATCGACGTTGGTGGCCTTCAATACCGCCTCCGCGCCGATTTCGGCTGCCCGCAACACGGCCGTAGTATCTGTGGTGAAGAACGGATTGCCGGTTCCGCCCCCCAGCAGCACGATCCGACCTTCCGCGAGATACTTATGCGTTGCACCTCGAGTGAACAGCTCGCAGATCTGGGGCATGACGAAAGCCGAGAGGCTCCTCGCGGGCGCTCCCCGCTTTTCGATCGCCGCCTCCAGCGCAAGGCAGTTCATGATGGTGGCGAGCATGCCCATGGTATCGCCCGTCGGGCGTGAGACACCGCGGGATGATACTTCCACGCCACGGACTATATTCCCGCCTCCCACAACGACGGCAATCTCGGTGCCGAGCTGCCGTGCGGCGATCAAATCGCCGGCGATCTTGTCGATGGTGGGCTGATCGATGCCGAAGGATTGTCCGCCGGCGAGGTACTCGCCGGAAATCTTGATCACCACACGACGATACAGCGGCTCAGCCATCGCTATACGCTTTCCTTACCGCGCGGGCTCCTCCCGGCGCAAACGGGCCGGAACCACCGTTCCGACGGTCATTTCTTGCCGCTGGCCGCCGCGACTTCGGCTGCGAAATCGGACTCCTGCTTGTCGATTCCCTCGCCCAGAGCATAGCGCACAAATCCGGTGATCTTCACAGCCGCACCGATCTTGCCCTCAGCTTCCTTTACAGCCTGGGCGACCGACTTGGCGTTATCATGGATGAAGGCTTGCTCCAGCAGGCAAACTTCCTTGTAATAGGTCTTCAAACCGGACTCGACGATCTTCTCGATCACGTTCTCGGGTTTGCCCTGCTGACGGTATTTGTCCGCCAGCACGTCCTTTTCCCGCCT
>VAZS01000244.1 GCA_005884855.1 Alphaproteobacteria bacterium
AAATGTTTTTGCAAATGGGACTGGACAGGGCAAATCAGATTGATCCGCCTCAACAAATCAGGTTTTTCGCGCATTGCCGCCAGCGTGCGTTCAGCCTTGCCTCGGTGAGCAGGCTAGGTGGAATTGACCACCCCAAGCTTCGGGAAGGACTCGGGAGCCGCCGCTAGCACTCTGCGGGCGCGGCTGCTGTCCTCGTTCATCTGGGCTATCAGCGCCTCCGCACTGTCGAACTTCAATTCCTCGCGGATGAATCCAATGAAGGCGACATCGAGTACCGTTCCATAGAGGTCGCCGTCGAAATCGAACAGGAAGATTTCAAGCAGCGGCGCCCCATTGTCGAAAGTAGGCCTGCGGCCGAAGCTGGCTACGCCATCGAAGCGCAGTTGGTCCTTGCCTTCGCTGCGCGCAACACGCACCGCGTAGATGCCGTGCCTCAGCCCGCAATTCTTGTCGAGGCGGATATTGGCGGTGGGGTATCCGAGATCGCGGCCGCGTTTCTCGCCATGGATCACCTCGCCGGTGACGAACCAGGGACCGCCGAGCATCAAGCTCGCTTCCTCGATTTGTCCCTCGGCGAGCGCCATTCGAATCGCGCTGGAGGAGACCGGCCGCTCCTCGACATCGACGTGGGGCTGCACATCGACCTCGATGCCAAGCCGGGGAGCCTCGTTAACCAGCAGGCTCGGCGAGCCGACACGGCCCTTGCCGAAATGAAAGTCGTAGCCGACCGCGATGCCGCTTACCCTCAGCCGCTGGATGAGGTCATGGTGAATGAAATCTTGCGCGGTGGTGCCGGCGCGGGTCTTGTCGAAGGTCATCACGACCGCGCCTTGCAGCCCGGCCCCGGCCAGCAGCCGCAGCTTCGCCCTCTCGTCGGTGAGCCTGAACTGCGGGGTGTTCGGGCTGAAGAACAGGCGCGGGTGCGGCTCGAACGTTACGGCCAGGGCTGGACGCCGATGCAGCCGCGCCATTTGCAAGGCCGCCGCGATCACCGCACGGTGGCCGAGGTGGACGCCGTCGAAATTACCCATCGCGACCACGGCTCCGCGTGGGATCGCGGCCGCCGGCGTGGTGTCGCGGATAACGGTAAAGCCAGGCGTCATTTCAGGTTTTCTTTAACCAAAGCGAGTGGGCTTTGACCGTGACGTGGGGCGCCCGGCGAAGTCAAGCGTACCACCAGCGGCTTGGCCAGGATCGGCGTGTGCTTCCGCTGCGGTATCGGGTTAACGGGCTGTTTAACGGCTGATGCTACTGCAGGGAAAAGGACCAGCGTAGCTTTCGGCCCGTGCAGGTTTGGCTTGCGGCGTTAGATAGTGGAGCGAGGAATCCAAGATGGCCGTTGATACGTCGATGTCGGTTCTGGTGGTGGATGACTACGGCACCATGATCCGCATTATCAGAAACCTGCTGAAGCAGCTTGGCTTCGAGAATATCGACGATGCCAGCGACGGATCGGCGGCGCTGAACAAGATGCGAGGCAAGAAATACGGGCTGGTGATCTCCGACTGGAACATGGAGCCGATGACCGGTTATGACCTGCTTCGAGAGGTTCGGGCTGATCCCAATCTGGCGACTACGCCGTTCATCATGATCACGGCGGAATCCAAGACCGAGAACGTGATCGCCGCCAAGAAAGCCGGCGTGAACAATTACATCGTCAAGCCGTTCAATGCCGCCACCCTCAAGACCAAGATCGACGCAGTCTTCCCTGATACCGTGAGCGCATAGCGCCCGACCCAAGGCCTTTGCCGTGGCGGCGACCGACTACCACCTGAGTTCGCGCGTCAGCGCGCGCGGCGGATGGCCGAACAGCTCCTTCACCGAGGCGGGGTCGAGCTGGTCGACGCCCTCAAAATCCTCGGCGTGAATGCCCCGGGTAACGAACAGGCAATCGATCCCGAAACTGTGCGCGCCCGCCAAATCGGTTCGAACTGAATCGCCGATGGCCAGAACGCGATTCAGCTCGATTGGATTATGGTGGCGTTCGGCGGCCAGTTCCATGGCGCGCTCATAGATCGGGCGGTGCGGCTTGCCGTAAAAAATCACCTCGCCGCCGAGTTCGCGATACAGTTCGGCGATCGCGCCGGCGCAATAGATCAGGCGGTCGCCACGTTCCACGACGATGTCGGGATTGGCGCAGATTAGCGTCAGGTTGCGATCGCGGGCCTGCAGCATCATCTTGCGATAATCTTCAGCCGATTCCGTCTCGTCGTCGAACAGGCCGGTGCAGACGATGTAGTCGGTCTGCTCCAGCGGAGCCAGCACCATATCGAGCCCGCGATGCAGTGAACTGTCGCGCTCCGGGCCGATCCAGTACATTTTGCGGCCTGGGTGGTCGGCGACAAACTGCCTGGTCAGATCGCCGGAGCTGACGATGGCGTCATATGTGTCGTCGGCAACGCCAAGCTTGCGCAACTGGCGTTGCACCGAATCCGCTGGCCGCGGCGCATTCGTGATCAGGATTACGGTGCCGCCTTGCTTGCGAAATGTATGCAGGGCCTCGCAGGCCTCGGGAAATGCCACGAGGCCGTTATGAACGACGCCCCAGATATCGCTGAGCACGACTTCAAGGCCGCCCACAAGGTCGCGCAGCCCCTCGACAAACCGGAGTGACGTCATCGCATCGAGGGCCGTTCAGGCCGGCCCCGCGACGCGCCGCGCCAGCGCGGCATTGCCGGACACCCGCAGGGGATCGATGGCCGGGCCGTCGATGGAAGCAGTTTTGCCGAAGCCATTGGTTTCCTGCGCCTTGTTGGGGGAAGCCCCGGCGGTAGCAGATGCACCCTCTGGCCGCAACGGCCGGGGCGGCGCAAACAGAAAGCCTTGGCCGAACCGCACGTCATAATCGAGCAAGTCGACGACCGCGCGTTCCCCCTCGATCCGCTCTGCGATCAGGTCGATGCCGAAGCGGCCAAGCAGGTCTGAAAGGTCGGAGGGATGAATGTCGGAGATTGTGCTTTGTCGCTGGTCGAGCAGCAACGCCGCGGGCACTTTTATGTAGCGAACGCCGCGATCGGCCAGTTCGCGCGGCTCGATCCGCAGATCGGTGACGTGATCGATCGAAAAACGGAAGCCGCGTTGCGCCAGCGCCGCGAGATGCTCGGTCCTGACCATATCCAGATTGCGGAAGGTGGCCTGCTTGAATTCGAGCACCAACGAGGGCGCCAGGGCGCGATTGGCTTCGAGAAAATCGAGGCACTGCGCGAATGTGGTTGGGTTGCCCAACGTGGTTGCGGCGAGGTTGCAGAACACGCCGACATCCTTGTTGCGCACCATCAGCCGCCGCAGGACCTGGACGCATTTCAGCATGATCGCATGATCGATCCGCCCGATCAGGCCGGCGGCTTCCGCGATCAGGATGAAATCGTCGGCGGCGAGTACCTGATCGCGCTCGTCGCGCAGCCGGGTTACCGCTTCATAGAAGCGGACCTTGCGCTGAGGCAGGCTCACCATCGGCTGCAAATAGATATCGATCCGGTTCTCGTCGACGGCGCTTTTCACGGCGGCGAGGATCTGGGCCTGGCTGCGCAACGGCGCGGACGGGGCGGTCAGGTGACCCGCAGAGAAAGCCCCAACCGTCCCCGCATTCGCCTCTTCGCTCGACGAAGCCGGCTGGTTTTGGGAGAGGTCTTGTTGGGGCATCTCTTTTTGGGACAGGTCGTGTTGGGACAGGTCTTTTTGCGCCTCGCTTGCGGCAGGCGTTGCGGCCGCCGCGGCACCCGCCGCCAGCATGTCGTCGTGGCTTGCCACCGATGCCGCGAGCTGCTTGACCAGCGTGCCCAGCTCGTTGATCTCGCCTACCACCGCCTGGATGCGTTCAGCGCCAGCGGAATTCGCCGACACCAGCTTGCCCTCCATCGCGGCAAGCCGCCGGCCGAATTCGGCCACCTGACGGGCGAGATCGGCGGTGCCGCGCGACAGGTCCGCGATCTGGCCTCCGACATCGGTGCGGTCCCGCAGACGCATGGAGACGGCATTATAAAGGATCAGGAAGGTCAGCGCGGTGAGCGCGACGATCGCGGATTCCATTCCGCTGATGCCTGCCAGCGAGTACAGGACCAGGCCGAGCGAGGCGGCGACGAGCACCATGCAGATGGCAATGAAAATCGTGGAAATACGGATCATGTTGCGCGGAACGCCCTCAAATTGCCGGTCCCCTGGCCCGTGGAGCGCGTCGCACAAGTCCGGCCGCGCTGTCCGGAGCGCCGCAACCTTAGCATCAATGTTGATTCGAGCCGCTACTGTTCTTTTAGGACGCGCGCGACAGCCGTCGCTCCCGTCCCGAGCGACCGCTACGCCACCGCGCGGATCACTTTGGCGACTTTCGCCACCATCTCGCCGATCTGGTCGTCGCTGATGATCAGCGGCGGCGTCAGGGCAAGGGTGTCCCCGGCGATACGCAGCATCAGGTCGTTGTCGTGGAACGCGCTGTTGAGCGCGTCGAAACCGCGCTTGCCCACCTGGTCCGCGCGTGGCGCGAGGTCGATGCCCGCGGTCAGGCCGACGGTACGGATATCCACCACGTTCGGCTCGCCTTTCAGCGACATCACGGCATCGGCGAATTTGCCCTCGAGCTTGTTGGCGCGCTCGAACAGCTTTTCGTCACGGTAGATATCGAGCGTGGCAAGGGCTGCCGCGCAGGCCAAAGGATGCGCCGAATAGGTGTAGCCATGCGTCAGTTCCACGACGTGTTCGGGGCCGCTCATGAAGGCGTCGTGGATGGTATCGCGCACCACCACGCCTCCCATTGGGGCCGCACCGTTGGTGATTCCCTTGGCAAAGGTGATCATGTCCGGCAGCACGCCGTAACGTTCCGCGGCGAACGCGTAACCGAGCCTGCCGTAGCCGGTAATCACCTCGTCAAAGATCAGGAGAATGCCGTGCTTCTGGGTGATCTCGCGCAGCCGCTTGAGATAGCCCTTCGGCGCCGGTAGCACCCCGGTCGATCCGGCCATCGGCTCCACGATCACGGCGGCCATCGTGGAGGCGCCGTGCAGGTTCACCAGCCGCTCCAGCTCGTCGGCGAAATGGATGCCGTATTCCGGCTCACCTTTGGTGAAAGCCTGCTTCTCGCGGTCATAGGTGTGGGGGAGGTGGTCGACGCCCGCCAGCAGCGTTCCGAACATTTTCCGGTTATTGACGATGCCGCCGACAGAGGTGCCGCCAAAGCCAACGCCATGATAGCCGCGCTCGCGGCCGATCAGGCGGGTGCGGGTGCCCTGGCCCTGGGTCTGATGATAGGCCAGCGCGATCTTGAGCGCGGTATCGGCGGCTTCCGATCCCGAATTGCAGAAGAACACGTGATCGAGCCCGGCGGGGGCGAGATCGGCGATGCGGCTTGCAAGTTCAAAGGCCTGCGGAATGCCAAACTGAAACGGTGGCGCATAATCCAGAGTCTCGGCCATCTTGGCGATCGCCGCTGAGATCTGCGGCCGGCCATGGCCGGCATTGGTGCACCACATCCCGGAGGCGGCATCGATGATCTTGCGGCCGTCGACGGTGATGTAATGCATGTCCTTGGCGCCGGCGAGCAGCCGCGGCGCCTTTTTGAAGGCCCGGTTCGCGGTGAACGGCATCCAATGCGCCGCGAGGTCGTTGGGCACGTTGACGGCGGCGGGGTGAGGGCTCTTGTCCAGCATGGGGGCCTCTTCTTTCAGAAACGTGGCGGCTGGCTTCGAAACTATCAGCTTCGCCACAGGACGGGAACGCTAGACGCCCCGATATTTCCTGTTTTATCGGCGGATTTTAGCACGATCGCGGTTCACGTGTGCGTTCACAGATCGCCGGCGCTGATCCAGAACACTTCGCCTTCGGAATCCTCGGTGTCGAGCCAAAGCAGCGGTAGTTGCGGAAATGCGGCCTCGACTGCGGCGCGGCCACGGCCGATCTCACACAACAGCCCGCCATGTGGAGTTAAGTGGCCCCCGGCCTCGTTCAATATGCGGCGGATAATGTCGAGCCCGTCGGCGCCGGCCGCGAAGGCGAGCTTCGGTTCGGCGCGGCATTCGCGCGGCAGGTTGGCCATGCCTTGCTCATCGACATAGGGCGGGTTGGAAATGATCAGGTCGTAACGCGCCTCGCCGATCGG
>VAZS01000245.1 GCA_005884855.1 Alphaproteobacteria bacterium
CACCAATGCGAGCCAGCCCGTGCTCTATGTCGAGTTCCGTAAGGACGGCACTCCAATCGATCCAGGCCCATGGTGGGCCGCAAATGAAGGCGAAAAGGTTCGCGGATGATGCGCAAGACTTCTGTAATTCTCCTCAGCGCCGTCACCGGCGCGGCACTGACGCTTTTCGTCACCCAGCCACGCGCCGTGCTGATGGGATCGAGCGCGCGCGCCGCGACGTCCGACACCTATCGCCAGCTCAATCTATTCGGCGACGTGTTCGAGCGTGTCCGCAGCGACTACGTCGAGAAACCTGACGACAGCAAGCTCGTCGAGTCCGCCATCAGCGGCATGCTGGCCGGCCTCGATCCGCATTCGAGCTACATGGACGCCAAGAGCTTCCGCGACATGCAGGTGCAGACCCGCGGCGAATTTGGCGGGCTCGGCATCGAAGTCACGATGGAAGACGGCCTGATCAAGGTCGTGTCGCCGATCGATGACACGCCGGCGTCAAAAGCCGGAATCATGGCCAATGACATCATCACCAATCTCGACGACGAAGCGGTTCAGGGCCTCACCCTCAACCAGGCCGTCGAGAAAATGCGTGGTCCCGTCAACACCAAGATCAAACTGAAAATCGTTCGCAAGGGCCAGGACAATCCGATTGACGTCACGCTGGTCCGCGACAACATCCGGGTACGGTCGGTGCGCGCTCGCGTGGAGGCCGATGACATCGGCTACATCCGCATCACCACCTTCAACGAACAGACCACCGAGGGATTGAAGCGCGAAATCGGCAGTCTCAGCACTCAGATCGGCGACAAGCTGAAAGGCTTCGTCATCGACCTGCGCAATAATCCCGGCGGGCTGTTGGAAGAAGCGGTGACCGTTTCCGACACCTTCCTCGAGCGAGGCGAGATCGTTTCAACCCGCGGCCGCAACGCCGAGGAAACCCAGCGCCGCTCCGCCCATCCCGGAGATCTGACCAAGGGCAAGCCGGTGATCGTCCTGATCAACGGCGGCTCGGCCTCAGCTTCCGAAATCGTGGCGGGTGCATTGCAGGACCATAAGCGTGCGACGCTGGTCGGCACTCGCTCGTTCGGCAAGGGTTCGGTGCAGACCATCATCCCGCTCGGCTCAGGCAATGGCGCGCTGCGGCTCACCACCGCCCGTTACTTCACGCCTTCGGGCAAGTCGATCCAGGCCAAGGGCATCGTTCCCGATATCGAGGTGCTGCAGGACGTGCCTGACGAGTTGAAGGCGCGCACCGACACCAAGGGCGAGGCCTCGTTGCGCGGCCATCTGAAATCGGAAGGCGACGAGAAAACCGGCTCGCAATCCTACGTGCCGCCGGACGCCAAGGACGACAAAGCGCTCAAGCTGGCGGACGATCTCTTGCATGGCATCAAGGCCACCGCCGAGAAGACGACAGCAACCGACAAGCCCGCCAACAAGGCCGCAAACTGATCCGGACTGCGTCTCATTGATAGTTACCGATAAGGGCGTCCATCGGGGCGCCCTTATTCGTTTGGCCCATTGCTGCCGGCCGATCATCGCCGAAGCAATCCACAAACCGGCTTTTGCGCCGGCGCGGCAGAACCTTGGCCCTGCCGTGGCCTCAGTCCGTCGTGGTATCGTCGCGCCGTTGATTCGGGGAAGTCCATGGCAGAGACTGCCGACGATCTGACTGCGCCGCTTGGACAGGAGAACGCGCGGCGGAAGCGCGGCTATCGGCTGCCGTTTACCGGAACGCAAGCGCTCGCCACGCTGCTGGGACTGTTTCTGATTAGCTTTTTGGGTTTCGCCATCTTCAACGACAACCCGCTGGGCGGCGAGCCCATGGTACGCCTGGCCATGGAGCACGGACCGCCGGCGGAAGAAAAAATCGCCGCGGCGCCGTCAGCGCGCGAGCCCCTGCCCGCAGCCAAACAGGCCATAGCGGGCGAGCAGAAGACGGTCACGATCATCGACGGGTCGAGCGGGGCGCGCCAGAGTGTTCTCATCGGAGGTGACGCCGTCGAACAGCCGGGCATAGGAGCTGCACCAGGAACGATGGCCGGCGTCGATCCGCGGCTTCTGGAAAAGGCACGCTACGGCATGATCCCGGTGGTCACGGATGGATTGAAACCATTCACGCTATACGCCGCGGAAGCCGATCGGGCCAGGGCTGCGAAAATGCCGGTCGTTTCCATTGTCGTCGGTGGCCTTGGTGTGGGCGCGGCCAAGACGACCGAGGCAATCATGAAACTGCCCGCCGCGGTAACGCTGGCGTTACCCTGCTGACGACGCTGGCCGCCGAGCAAAATCTCGACCGCATGTACTGGCACCTCAGCCGATTCCAGGGCTATGCCGGAATCGCAAATTTCATGGGCGCGCGCTTCGTGGTCGCTGATGCGGTCATGCAGCCCATATTGCGCGAGGCCGCCAAACGCGGGCTCGGCTATCTCGACGACGGCACGCCGCGTAGCGTGGCTGCTTCCCTGGCGGGCGGCCAAGGCATGCCGTTCGCCAAGGCCGACATCGCAATCGACGCGGTGCCGACCGCGGTTGAAATCGACCGCGCGCTGGCCAAGCTTGAAAACCTGGCCAAGGAGCGCGGAACCGCCGTTGGTATGGCTTCGGCGCTGCCGATCTCGATCGAGCGGATCGGGCTCTGGACCAAGGCGCTGGAAACCCGTGGCATCATGCTTGTGCCATTGACAACGGTGATGCTGAAATCAAAGTCTGGCTGAAGATCAACAGGCTGGCGCGAGCTCGCAGGCTGACAGTCCGGCCGGACGCCGGCCATACCACTGCGGAGAGGCTCTAGGCGGATGGCGCGCTACGAAGACCTGCCCTATCGAACATGCGTCGGCATGATGCTGATCAACCCAGCGGGGCTCGTCTTCATCGGTCGCCGCGCCGGCGGCATCGAGCATGTGGACGAATCGCACGTCTGGCAAATGCCGCAAGGCGGGGTCGATCATGGCGAGGACACCTGGGAGGCCGCCAAGCGCGAACTTTATGAGGAAACCAGCGTCCGCTCGGTCGAGAAGCTAGGGGAGATGCCGGAATGGCTTATCTACGACATTCCCCGCACCGTCGCCGGACGAACCTGGAAGGGCCGCTACCGAGGCCAGCGGCAGAAATGGTACGCCGTCCGCTTTACCGGCGATGATTCCGAAATCAATGTCGCGAGCCCCGGCGACGGTCACAAGGCGGAATTTGTGAGCTGGCGCTGGGAGCCCATGAAGAATCTCCCGCAGTTGATCGTACCGTTCAAGCGGCCGGTGTATGAGCGCGTGGTGAAGGAATTTTCCAAACTCGCCGGCAGTTGATTGCAGATATGAAGCTCGCGCTGCCGCGCGCGCCGGAACGACGCAGAGTTATGGATAAGTCCAAGCCCTATCGCCCCAATGTAGGGATAGCCCTGTTCAACACTTCCGGGCGCGTGCTGATCGGGCGGCGTTTTCGTGACAGCGGCCCGGAAATCATTCTTCCCGGCCTTGAGTGGCAGATGCCACAGGGCGGCATCGACGAGCGCGAAAATCCCCGCGACGCTGTCATGCGCGAACTCTGGGAAGAGACGGGCGTCGTCAACGCTCGGTATCTTGGTGAGACCGACTGGCTGACCTACGATTTTCCGCCGTACAATGGACCACCGCATCGTCTGTCGGTGTTTCGCGGCCAGCGGCAGAAATGGTTCGCGCTGCGCTTTACCGGGCGTGACGACGAGATCAACGTCGCCAGCCCGCCGGACGGCCATAAGCCCGAATTCGATCAATGGCGGTGGGAGCGGCTCGACAGCGTTGCCGAACTTGTGGTGCCGTTCAGGCGCGAGGTGTACCGGCAGGTCGCGATAGATTTCGCGCGTTTCGCCGATATCGGCTCGCGTCAAGCGGGCCGCACTCAAGACGGTTAGTGCAGCGCCGTGGTGTTGAGCTGGTTCTGGATGCTCTTGTAATGATCGAGCCGCTCGATGGCGTGGTCGAGCGCGGAGCCTTCTTTCTCGGAGAGCTTGGCTTCCATCTCGGAAATCTTGTCGGCGAACCGCGCTCGATCCAGCTCCTCGATCGATGTAGCGACATCGGCCAGCACCGTCAGGCCTTGGTCGGACATTTCGGCCAGACCGCCGAGTACGATGATTTTTTGATGCGTGCCGCCTGACGTCACCGTCAGGATTCCCGGCCGGACCGCGGCCACCACCGGCGCGTGCCCGGCGAGCACGCCGAAATCGCCTTCCAGCCCAGGCACGTCGACCTGATCGACCTCTCCGGAGAAGGCTAGTTTTTCAGGCGAAACGAGATCGAAATGGAAGGTGGCCATGGATACCTGCGAATATGGGATACCTGCGAATAGCGAATTGAGTGCGAGAAGGGAGAGCGAGAAGAGCTTCTATCTACCCGCACCTCCCATTCGCCGGTTTTAAGCTGCCTCTGCCGCGAGCTTCTTGCCCTTCTCGACGGCTTCTTCGATGTTGCCGACCATGTAGAAGGCCGCTTCCGGAAGATGATCGTACTTGCCTTCGCAGAGCCCGCGGAAGCCCTTGATGGTATCGGCGAGGTCGACGAACTTGCCGGGGGAGCCGGTGAAAACTTCAGCGACGAAGAACGGCTGCGACAGGAAGCGTTCGACCTTGCGGGCGCGGGCGACCGTCACCTTGTCCTCTTCGGACAACTCATCCATTCCGAGAATGGCGATGATGTCCTGCAGCGATTTGTAGCGCTGCAACACCTGCTGGACCATGCGCGCGGTCTGATAGTGCTCATCGCCGACGATCAGGGGCGACAGCATGCGCGACGTCGAGTCGAGCGGATCCACCGCCGGATAGATGCCCTTTTCCGAGATAGCGCGGTTCAACACCGTGGTTGCGTCCAAGTGGGCGAACGAAGTGGCGGGCGCCGGGTCGGTCAAGTCGTCGGCCGGCACGTAGATCGCCTGCACCGAGGTGATCGAACCCTTGTGGGTCGTGGTGATGCGCTCCTGCAGCGCGCCCATGTCGGTGGCAAGCGTCGGCTGATAACCCACCGCCGAGGGAATACGGCCGAGCAGCGCGGAGACTTCCGAACCGGCTTGCGTGAAACGGAAGATGTTGTCGACAAAGAACAGCACGTCCTGGCCCTGGTCGCGGAAGTGCTCGGCCACTGTCAGCCCGGTGAGGCCGACGCGAGCGCGCGCGCCCGGCGGTTCGTTCATCTGCCCGTAGACCAGCGCGCATTTTGAGCCTTCGCCGCCGCCCTTCTTGTTGACGCCGGATTCGATGAACTCGTGATAGAGATCGTTGCCTTCGCGGGTGCGCTCGCCGACGCCGGCGAACACCGAGTAGCCGCCATGCGCCTTGGCGACGTTGTTGATCAGTTCCTGAATCAGCACGGTCTTGCCGACGCCGGCGCCGCCGAACAGGCCGACCTTGCCGCCCTTGGCGTAGGGCGCGAGCAGGTCGACGACCTTGATGCCGGTGACGAGAATTTCCGCTTCGGTCGACTGGTCCGTGTAGCTCGGCGCTTCCTGGTGGATCGCGCGCATACCCTCGGCCTTCACCGGGCCCTCCTCATCGACCGGCTCACCGATCACGTTGATGATGCGGCCGAGCGTGCCGGCGCCAACGGGAACGCGGATCGGCGCGCCGGTGTCGTTGACTTCCTGGCCGCGGACCAGACCCTCCGTGGTATCCATCGCAATGGTGCGCACCGTGGATTCGCCGAGATGCTGGGCGACTTCCAGCACCAGCCGATTGCCGCCGTTCTTGGTCTCGATCGCGTTCAGAATGGCCGGCAAGTAGCCTTCGAACTGCACGTCCACGACGGCGCCGATGACTTGCGTGATGCGTCCGGTCTGATTGGCGGGTGTAGCCATGAAAATTCTCTCCTTCGAATTCTTAATCTCAAACGCCGTTGCGGCTATCAGATAGCCTCGGCGCCGGAGATGATTTCAATCAGCTCCTTGGTGATCATCGCCTGACGGGTGCGGTTGTAGATCAGGGTTTGCTTGCGGATCATTTCGCCGGCGTTGCGGGTGGCGTTGTCCATCGCGCTCATCTGCGCACCGTAGAACGAGGCGTTGTTCTCCAGCAGCGCGCGAAAGATCTGCACCGCTAGATTGCGCGGCAACAGGCCGGTCAGGATTTCGTCCTCTTCCGGCTCGTATTCGTAAGAGGTCGCCGGGCCCGCATTGGCCGCCGGTGCTTCCACCACCAATGGAATGATCTGCTGCGCGGTCGGGATCTGCGCGATCACCGACTTGAAACGCGAATAGAACAGCGTGCAGATGTCGAACTCGCCCGCTTCGAAGCGCGCAATGACCTTTTTGGCGATGTCTTCGGCGTTGACAAAGGCGAGCTGGCGAACCGAGCGCAGCTCGATATGTTCGATGATCTGCTTCTCGAAGGTGCGGCGCAACTGGTCGTAGCCTTTGCGGCCAACGCAGAAGAACTTGACTTGTTTTCCCTGGTTCATCAGGGCCAGCGCGCGCTCGCGGGCGAGGCGCACGATCGACGAGTTGAACGCACCGGACAGACCGCGTTCACCGGTGCAAACCAACAGCAAATGCACCTGATCGTTGCCGGTACCGGCCAACAGCACCGGCGCCCCGGGCGAGCTGGCGGCGGCGCTCGCAATATTGGAAATGACCGCGTCCATTTTTTCCGCATAAGGGCGCGCGGCTTCAGCGGCGTTCTGGGCGCGGCGCAGCTTCGAGGCTGCGACCATCTGCATGGCTTTGGTGATCTTCTGCGTCGCCTTGGTGGAGGCAATGCGGACCCGCATGTCTTTCAGTGACGCCATTGTTAGTTCACCCTAGCGACCTGCCTTGTCGGCTTGGCCGCGAACCCCTCTTTCGTCGCGCCCAGCCTTGTGCCGGGCACGACGTATTCTGTTTTCACCACGCCAAAGGACATGGATGGCTTGGACAAGCCCGGCCATGACGAACTTAAGCGAAGGTCTTGGCGTAACCCTCGACCACGCTCTTCAGCTTGGCCGCGGTGTCATCGCTGAGATCGCGGCTGTCGCGGATGTTGTTCAGGATCTCGACGTTCTTGCCGCGCAGCAGCGCCAGCAGGCCGTCCTCGAAGCTGCGCACCTTCGCGACCGGAAGCGGGTCGAGATAGCCGTTGACGCCGGCGTAGATCACCACGACCTGCTCTTCCATCTTCAGCGGCGAGAACTGCGGCTGCTTCAGGAGTTCGGTCAGCCGCGAGCCGCGGTTGAGCAGGCGCTGCGTCGAGGCGTCGAGATCGGAGCCGAACTGCGCAAAGGCCGCCATCTCGCGGTATTGCGCGAGTTCGCCCTTGATCCTGCCGGCGACCTTTTTCATCGCCTTGGTCTGCGCCGAGGATCCGACGCGCGACACCGAAAGGCCGACGTTCACCGCTGGACGAATGCCCTGGAAGAACAGATCGGTCTCAAGGAAGATCTGGCCATCGGTAATCGAGATCACGTTGGTGGGGATGTAGGCCGACACGTCGTTGGCCTGGGTTTCGATCACCGGCAGTGCGGTCAGCGATCCCGAGCCATGGTCGTCGTTCAGCTTGGCGGCCCGCTCCAGCAGGCGCGAATGCAGGTAGAAGACGTCGCCGGGATAGGCTTCGCGGCCCGGCGGACGTCGCAGCAGCAGCGACATCTGACGATACGCGACGGCCTGCTTCGATAGATCGTCATAGATGATGACGGCGTGCATGCCGTTGTCGCGGAAATATTCGCCCATCGTGCAGCCGGTGAACGGCGCAATGTACTGCATAGGCGCCGGATCGGAAGCCGTTGCCGCGATGATGATCGAATATTCCAGCGCGCCCTGCTCTTCGAGCACCTTGACGAACTGGGCGACCGTCGAACGCTTTTGGCCGATGGCGACATAGACGCAATATAGCTTGATCTTCTCGTCCGGCTGCGCGTTGAGCGGCCTCTGGTTCAAAATCGTGTCGAGCGCAATCGCGGTCTTGCCGGTCTGGCGGTCACCGATGATCAACTCGCGCTGGCCGCGGCCGATCGGGATCAGGGCGTCGATCGCCTTTAGTCCTGTCGCCATCGGCTCGTTGACCGATTTGCGCGGAATGATGCCTGGCGCCTTGACGTCGATGCGCTTGCGCTCGGTCGTCTGGATCGGACCCTTGCCGTCGATCGGATTGCCAAGGGCATCGACCACGCGCCCGAGCAGGGCTTTACCAACCGGCGTATCGACGATGGCGCGGGTGCGCTTGACGGTCTGACCTTCCTTGATCTCGCGGTCGGCGCCGAAGATCACGATGCCGACATTGTCGGTCTCGAGGTTCAGCGCCATGCCGCGGGTGCCGTTCTCGAATTCGACCATTTCGCCGGCCTGGACGTTGTCGAGACCGTAGACGCGGGCGATACCGTCGCCCACCGAGAGCACCTGTCCGACTTCGGAAACCTCGGCCTCCTGGCCGAAATTCTTGATCTGGTCCTTGAGGATCGCGGAAATTTCCGCGGCGCGGATGTCCATCAGCCTGCCTCTTTCATCGCGTGCTTGATCGAATTCAGTTTGGTGCGAAGCGAGCTATCCACCATGCGGCTGCCGAGTTTGACCACCAGGCCGCCGATAATCGAAGCGTCGACTTTCACGTTGAACGCGACGTCCTTGCCGGTCACTGACTTCAGTGCGGTCTTCAGGGCGTCAAGATTTTTGTCGCTGAGCGTTTCGGCCACCGTGACATCGGCGGTTGCCTCACCTTTGAAGTTGGCGACCAGCGCGCGAAACGCGCGGATCACGTCGGCGACCGCGAACAGGCGGCGATTGGCAGTAAGAACTTTCAGGAATTTCGCGGAAAGACCGGTGATG
>VAZS01000246.1 GCA_005884855.1 Alphaproteobacteria bacterium
ATCGTTCACTATCCGCTGTCGGGCTGGAAGGTGTTCAACCTGGTCGTCACCTATCACAACGACGCGCCGGAGCCGGTGGCGGGCAAGCCGGTTTCCGAAGACGAGGTGATGTACGGTTTCAGACACGTACATGCGCGGGCACAGAATATCATTCGCCATGGCAAGAACTGGAGGCTGTGGGTGCTGTGCGATCGCGATCCCAGTGAGCGCTGGGTCGATGGCCGTGTCGCGCTGCTCGGCGATGCCGCGCACCCGATGCTGCAGTATTTCGCGCAAGGCGCCTGCCAGGCGATGGAGGATGCGGTGTGCCTGTCGCATATGCTCGACGCCTACCCGGACGATTACGCAAACGCGCTCGAGCATTATCGCTCACTGCGCTTTCCGCGCACCGCGCGGGTGCAGCTATTATCTCGCGCTATTGGCGAGCACATCTATCATCCGTCAGGTGAACACGCCCGCATCCGCAATGCCATCATGAGCGCGAAATCGTCGGAGGATTATTACCGCGATCTCGCCTGGCTCTATGGCGGCACCGGGCTGGGCGGGTAGGACCAAACCTTACGGCGCCCTCTCCCGTCATTGCCTGCGACAAACGCGAAGCGTTTGCGCACGGGAGCGAAGCGACGAAGCAATCCAGCTTCTTCTTGGCTCCATGGATTGCTTCGTGGAGCCTGTCATCGGGCGCGCATTCGCGCGACCCGTTGGCTCGCAATGACAGATGATGGAGCAGGATTGCTTCGACAACGGTTGAACGGAAAAACCACCTAACCCCTGAGCAGCGCCTGACGGTCGATCTTGCCGGTGCCGGTCTTCGGCAACTCGGAGATGAATCTGATCTCGCGCGGATACTTGTACGGCAACAGCTTGGCCTTGACGTAATCCTGCAACATCCGCGTTGCGTCCCCCTCGTCGAACGCGCTGGCGTTCATGACTACTGCGGCTTTCAGGGTCATGCGTCTGTCCGGCAGCTCAGCCCCGAACACCGCACATTCGCGCACGTCCGGGTGCTCGGCGAGGCAAAGCTCGACTTCGAGCGGATACACCCACTGACCGGAGATCTTGATCAGGTCGTCGGCGCGGCCGCGAAAGAAATAAAAGCCTTCGCTGTCGCGCATGAAACGGTCACCGGTGTAAATCCAGCCGCCGTCGCGGATGGTCTCCGCGGTCTTGTCCGGCCGATTCCAGTAAAGCGGCGTGCTGGAATCGCCGCGCACCCACATAATTGCTTCCTCGTTGCCAGCGACTTCGTGGCCGCTGCTGTCCCGTAGCGCGACCTCATAGCCGGGGACGCGCAACCCCGCGGCGCCAAGCTTTTTCTTCTCGGGCCGATTGCTCAGATAGATGTGCAATTGTTCGGTCGAGCCGAGCCCCTCGACGATTTCAAGCCCGGTCAGAGTCTTCCAGCCGTTGAAGACCTCCGCCGAGAGTACTTCGGCCGCTGACAAGGCCATGCGCAGCGATGAAAAATCTGTCGCTTCCGTTCCGCCCGCTTTGGTCAAAGACGTATAAAGCGTCGGTAAGCCGAAAAACACGGATGGGCGATAGCGCTGGATTGCTTCGAAGATCGCGGCCGGCTTGGGTTGGCCCGGCAGCAGCAGCGTCGCTGCGCCGGCGCAAAACGGAAAGGTGATCGAGTTGCCGAACCCATAGGCGAAGAACATCTTCGGCACCGAAAAGCAGATATCGTCCGGTTTGAGCTTCAGAACGTTGCGCGCGAAAGCGGCGTCGGTGTAGGCCATGTCGTGCTGCAGATGGACGATGCCTTTGGGCCTTCCAGTGGATCCCGACGAATACATCCAGAAAGCCATTTCATTGCGATCTGTATCGGCCTCCGCAAGATCGGCCGGAAAATTTCCCACCCAGCGCTCGGCGAGCACTGTGTTCGGCGCGGCGTGATCGGCAGCTTCACCGTTGACCACGATCAGCGTGCGCAGGGCGGTATCCTTGCAGGCCTGAGCATCGAAGCGGGAGCAAAACTCGGCATCGGTGATGGCAACGGTAGCGCCGGAATCCGCAAGATAAAACTGAAGCAGGTCGGGCGGCGTCAGCGTATTGATCAGAAGCGGCACGAAGCCGGCGCGAACCGCGCCGAAAAACGCCGCCGGATAGGCTGGCGTATCATCGAGGAACATCAAAACGCGGTCGCCACGCTGGAGCCCCAGCGAAATCAAGCCGTGCCCCCAACGGCAGGCCTCCGTGCACAGCTCGCTATACGTGCGCTCGCCCAGCGGACCGGTCAGCGCGAGGCTGTCAGCGCGGCCTTTGCGAAGATTGTCGAACAGAATGCGGCTGGCGTTGTATTGTTGCGGGATCGTAAAGCCGATCTCCTTGATGCCTGGATTGTCGGGCGGCACCGGGTCGGGAATAGCGCGCGTTGGTTGAGGCTGTGGTGAGCTCATGGCTTGCTCCCGCTTTGCTGGAGAGGCCGCTTTGTCGTTTCATATCGCGCCATGAAGGCCGGCGACATCGCGCGCAGCCGGGCATCATCGATCCGTCCCGAACGGGTGATGTAGCTGTAGGCGAATTCCAGCAGGCCAAGCTTCATGTGTTCGGGGAATTTCTCATACCACTCGGCGCTGGTCCGCGCGGCGGTCACCAGCTTTTTCACGATCGGCTTGCGCTCGCTCTGGTACTGACGCAGGCCGGCTGACAGATCGCGTTCGGCCTCAAGCGCCTTGGTGAGCGCGATCGCATCCTCGATGGCGAGCCGTGTCCCGGACCCGATTGAGAAATGCGCCGAGTGTAATGCGTCGCCGATCAGCACCATGTTCCTGAATGACCAGTGCTCGTTCCAGATCCACGGGAAATTACGCCACATCGATTTGTTCGACACCAGCGAATGACCTTCGAGGGTGGCAGCGAATACGGACTCGCAAATCGCTTTGGATTCATCGATCGTCTTTTCGGCAAAGCCGTACCGTTGCCAGGTCGCTGGATCGCATTCGACCAGGAACGTGCTCATGTCAGGCGAATATCGATAATGGTGCGCGTTGAAGCTGCCGAGATCGGTTTTCACAAAGGTCTGTGAAAGGGTTTCGAATCGCTTTGTGGTGCCGTACCAGGCGAACTTGTTGGCGGAATAGGACAACGAGGTGCCGAAGTCGCCCTCGAAGCTGCGGCGAACCAGCGAATTCAGCCCATCGGCTGCGACAATCAGATCATAGCCGGTCAACTGATCCACCGAGGCGATCACAGTGTCGTATCGCTGAGCGACGCCGACCGAGGCACTGCGCTGTTGCAGGATCCTCAGCAGTTCGAGCCGGCCGATCGAGGAGAAGCCCCCCCGTCGATTTCGACGCTCTCCCCGCGCAGGTTGAGCGTCATATTCTTCCAGCTCTCCATTCGCGGCGCGATCGCGTCCACCGTATCGGGATCGTCCGCGCGAAGGAATTCCAGCGCCTGCTCGGAGAACACCACGCCGAATCCCCAAGTGGCACCGGCGGGGTTCTGCTCGAACAGCTCGATCTGGGCGTCCGGGTGGCGCTTCTTCCAGAGATAGCTGAAATAGAGGCCTCCGGGGCCGCCGCCGATTACGGCGATACGCACGATACTTGTCTCCCAACGGGCGGCCGCTGCAAAAAGTCCGCCATGCAAACTAAGCCGGCAAGAAGAGCTTTACACCTTGATCATTCGCTTGCCGCGGTTCTCGCCAGCCAACAGTCCGATCAGCGCCTTCGGCGTATTCTCCAGACCCTCGATGACATCCTCCTGGACTTTCAATTTGCCGGAGGCGACCCATGACTGCAGCTCTTTTAATGCCTGATTACTCCGATCCATGAAGTCCATCACGATGAAGCCCTGCATGATGAGGCGCTTCACCACGATCAAGCCGGGCACGCCGCGAGGTCCATGGGCGGACGGTACGCCGTCGTATTGCGAGATCGCGCCGCAGCAGGCGATGCGGCCGCGATTGTTCATTTGCGCCAGGCAGGCTTCGAGAATGTCGCCGCCAACGTTGTCGAAATAGACATCGATGCCTTTTGGCGCAGCGGCGCGCAGGGCCTTGAACACAGCGCCGTCCTTGTAGTCCACCGCAGCGTCGAATCCGAGTTCGGATGTCAGCCAGTTGCACTTGTCGCTGCCGCCGGCAATTCCGACGACGCGGCAGCCCTTGATCTTGGCGATCTGGCCGACGATCGATCCGACCGAGCCGGCGGCGGCCGACACTACGACAGTCTCGCCGGTCTTTGGTTTACCGATCTCGAGCAGTCCGAAATAGGCGGTGAGCCCGGCGATGCCATAGACGCTCAGAAGATGCGTCATCGGCTCGATCTTCGGCATTTTGGTCAGGTGTTTTGCCGGCACCGCCGCGTAAGTCTGCCAGCCAGTGTCGCCGAACACGATATCGCCCGGCTTAACTTCCGGCGCTTTTGACGAAACCACTTCGCCGATGCCGCCGCCAGCCATTACCGTGTTGGCCTCGACCGCCGCGCGATAGGTCGCGCCGTGCATCCAGGCGCGGTTGGCGGCATCGAGCGAAATATATCGAACCCGCAGCAACGCCTCGCCATCTTTTGGCTCAGGGATCGCCGCCTCTGACATTTTGAAATGCTCCGGCCCGAGTTTTCCTGCCGGCTTCTCCACCAGCAGAACCTGCCGGTTGATCTTGTCGCTTAAGGTATGGTCGCTCATGGCATTACCTCCCACGCCGTTTTCGATCTCAGCAACCGAGCCACTGGTTTGACCGGAAACTAACCGCCGTGCAAGGGATCGCCTTGCTGAAAGACTTTGTCGAGGGCGGCGCTGTAGGCGGCATAGACCAGATCGGGATGGTGCCTCCCCAGCGCCTCCATCATCACCCCCGAATTGATCTCCAGGATCCGCCAGGACCCGTCGACCTTGACAACGTCGATCGATCCAAAGCGTATGCCGATGGCTTGTGCTGCTTCCACTGTGATCTTGATGCAAGCATCCCTGTGTTGGCCTTGCTCCAGCAGAATTGGCCGCGCTCCCGAGTCGAGATTATGGCGCCAGTTAAGGAAACATCGTTGACCCGCTCGTGGAATCTCGTCCAGCGCGGATCTGCCGAAATCGCGGGCGAGCGCCGACAACACTGTCGAGCGCAGTTCAGCCGGAACGGCCGCAAGCGCCAGCTCCAGCAGCGAGTGCTTACCATCGCCTATGATCGAGGGGCGATCCTTACTGTAGATAACGAGCGGGCGATTATCGATCAGGATCACCCGAATCTCGTTTTCGATGTCCAGGTAAGGCGAAATCGCAAGTCCGAGACTGGAAGAAAAAATCTTGTGTGCGGCAACTTCTAGGTCAGGAATGGTCAGCACCTTGAAAACAGACTCGCCGCTTGTCCCCTCGTTGGGCTTGACCACGATACCATCAGGGTTCTCCTTCAGAAGAGCGATCATCGCCTCCCATGATCGCCGCGGAGGCACGTACTCGCTCATCTCTGGGCTTAGAAACAGCGTGTGCGGGACACAGGGGATACCGCAAATCTGCAGTACTTCCGAAGTTGCAGCTTTGTCGTTGGCAATTCGATGCGCAACCGCACTCTTCAGTCCAAGATCATATCCAAATGCAAAATGCCGCCTGCCCCCGCGCCGCATGACGATCAGCCAGCCCTCGGATCTGATTTCGACCTCAACGCCGTGATTGGCGCAATATTTCCTAAGCGCGGCGACGAATGTTCGTTGGCTATTGAGCATGGCTAGCTTGCCGAGTTGCCGCAAAAATGTACGCAATTAATTGCCAGCAAGCCGCGCATCTCCGCAAGTAAATTGCGGCTCTTCGACGGTTGGGTGACCTGTGTGCTTGAGACAGGTTGCAGTGCAAAATGTGATAAAGCGGGCGCTATTGCCTGCGCCGGACGGATTGATTCGCGGCCAGCCGATTCGCTAGCCTTTTGGCTAAAGGCCGTACATCCCCGACCAATGCTTGAGATAATGGTGTACAGCATTGGCCTGCTAGTTGGATTAAGCTCCGCTCAAAAAGAATAATACGGCAGAATCTGCCGGAGGGGTCCCATGGAAACATTGCTGCTTCCGTTCTCGCCGCGGTTCATCGTCCTTACGATCTGCGCCGTGGTCACCGCGCTGCTTCTCGGTATCGGGATTGTGGATCGCAAAGTCCTCGATCTGATTTTGATACCGCTCATCATCTTCGCTGGCCTGACGGCGCTTGGCATTCGCGACCTCATCCAAAAGAATCATGCGGTTCTGCGCAATTATCCGATCTCGGCGCATTTGCGTTTCCTGCTGGAAGAGATCAGGCCGGAGATGCGTCAGTACTTCTTCGAGAGCGAGAAGGACGGGATGCCGTTCAGCCGCGACACCCGCGCGGTGATCTATCAGCGGGCGAAAATGGTACTCGACAAGCGCCCGTTCGGCACACAAGAGGATGTCTATCGTGACGGCTATGAGTGGATCCACCATTCGGTGGCGCCAAAGCCCCGTGCGAGCGAAAAGTTTCGCCTCACCATCGGCGGTCCGGATTGCACGAAGCCGTATTCGGCATCGGTTTTCAACATCTCGGCGATGAGCTTCGGCGCGCTCAGTCCCAATGCGGTGCGCGCGCTCAACGCCGGCGCGAAAAAGGGCGGCTTCGCGCATGACACGGGCGAGGGCGGCGTCAGTCCCTATCACCGCGAGAACGGCGGGGATCTGATCTGGGAGATCGGCTCCGGATATTTCGGCTGTCGCAACCGCGACGGCTCGTTCAATCCGGATGAATTCGCTCGCGTCGCTTCCGAAAACCAGATCAAGATGGTCGAACTCAAGATCAGCCAGGGCGCGAAGCCCGGACACGGCGGGGTGCTGCCGGCGGCGAAGGTCTCGGAAGAGATCTCGAAGATCCGGGGCGTCGCCATGGACGAGGACTGCATCTCCCCAGCTAC
>VAZS01000247.1 GCA_005884855.1 Alphaproteobacteria bacterium
CTCGAATTACAAGGCTTTGAGCTCGGTTGCGGCGTGCTATGAATGGTTATCGGAGACCTAATGATCGATGCCCGCCGAGTCGTCTCCTAAAATCGTCATCGTCGACGAAAGCCCGGTCCGCGCTGCGATCCTGGAAGCGGGATTGCGAGAGGCCGGTTTTACGGGCGTCTCCCATATCGGCGAAATGCAGAACTTGCTGGCCCGCATTTATGAGCTCGATCCCGACGTCATTCTGATCGATCTGGAAAATCCCAGCCGCGACGTGCTGGAACAGATGTTCCAGGTCAGCCGCGCGGTGCGCCGGCCGATCGCGATGTTCGTTGACCAGAGCGATGCCGCCTCGATTCAGGCCTCGGTCGATGCCGGGGTTTCCGCCTATATCGTCGATGGGCTGAAGAAAGAGCGCATCAAACCAATCCTCGATCTCTGCATATCGCGTTTCAGCGCGTTCTCGAAGCTGCAGGATGAACTCGAGCGCACAAAATCGGCGTTGGAAGACCGCAAGGTGATCGATCGCGCCAAGGGAATCCTGATGAAGCTGAAAGGCCTGACCGAAGACGAGGCCTACGTTTTACTTCGCTCCACGGCGATGCGCGAAAAGAAGAAGATCGCCGAGATTGCACACTCCATCCTGACCGCATCGCAGTTGTTGAAATGAGCACACCGGTTTGCATAGGGTTCATTCCGCTGGTCGACGCCGCAGCTCTGATCCTGGCTGTTGACAAGGGCTTTACCGCGGCCGAGGGGCTGGATGTCACTCTGGTGCGGGAGGTGTCCTGGTCCAACGTCCGCGACAAACTCAACATCGGATTGTTTGACGCCGCGCATTTGTTGGCGCCGGTCGCGATCGCCTCCAGCCTTGGGCTTGGGCACGTTAAGGTGCCGATTGCGGCACCTTTCAACCTGGGCCTCAACGGGAACGCGATCACGGTCTCGCCGGTACTGCATGCCGCCCTGCTGGCGGAGATCGACGGCGATCGCTTTGATCCGATGGCAACGGCGCTGGCGCTGGCGCGCGTGGTCGCAAAGCGCCGCAAAAGCGGCGCGGAACCGCTGACCTTCGCAATGACGTTTCCGTTCTCGACCCATAACTACCAATTGCGGTTCTGGATGGCGGCGGGCGGCGTCAACCCCGATGAAGACGTCCGCCTCGTGGTGCTGCCGCCGCCCTACATGGTGGAGAGCCTGGCCAGCGGCCATGTCGATGGCTTCTGCGTCGGTGCGCCCTGGAATTCGGTGGCGGTCGATCTCGGTGTCGGCCACATCCTGCATTTCGTCTCGGACATTCTGGTGCGAGCGGCAGAGAAGGTTCTCGCGGTCAGGCAAAACTGGTCAGAGAAGAATCCGGAAGTTGTTGCAGCCCTGCTTCGGGCCGCATTCCGCGCCGCTGAGTTCATCGAAGAGCCGCAAAATCGCGCCGAGGCGGCGCACATTCTGGCGCAGCCGGAGCGAATAGGGGTCGGCGCCGATATCATCCAGCGGACGCTCGATGGGCGTCTCAAGATTTCGCCCGACGGTACCACGCGCGAAAGCAGCCGGTATTTGCTTCTCGGGCGGGAAGGTGCGGCAAGGCCGGACCCGGTGCAGGCCGCATGGCTGTATGCGCAGATGATACGTTGGGGACAAACTTCGTGGAGTCCCGTGGCACTCAAGACCGCGATGGCAGTGTTCAGGCCGGACCTGTACGACGCAGCCATTGGGCGCGACGGGAACGACTCTGGTGTACGCGGCACAATTGGGGCCTTCGCGGGTCCGGCATTCGACAGCAACGACATTGCCGGCCATTTGGCCGCGTTCAAGATCGGACGTCATAATCCCTGAACCGCTCAATGCAGCAATGTTGGGCAGTTGTGTTGGAGGCTAATTTTTAGGCTGGCTGCCTAAATTGGACCGCTGGGCAAAGCGCTTTGGTTCCAAATCTCGTCGTAAGTAACGGGACAGGCAAGAGAATTTAGCGCCGCCGAGATGGCACGCAATTTGAATATTAGAGGGGCGGATCGGCCGTCGCAGATGACCGTCCGAGATGGATTTCCGCAGCAACGAGGCTGGTCGGGCCGCTCTCTTAGGAATTGACCGGCGCTTGTTCGCCGAGCCGATTTCCGGGCGGCCAGTTCCACTAGCGCAGATAGCCGCAGGAGCTTCGTCGCAGAGCATGAATATCGAAACCCCACCAGCCGACTTTACTGACGAGCAGAAGCGATATCTCGAGGGATTTGCGACCGGCCTGCAAATCAGCAAGGCGGGGCGCGGGTTTGGCGGGACTACCGCTGGCAAACCGAACCATGAACTTAGTGGACCGGATGCGGCGCATATCAAGGCGCAGGACAGTGTCATAGCGTCCGGCAAGAAACTTGCCGACCAGGAAAAATTTAAACGCGAACAACACCCGTTCGACGCTTATCCGCGGCTCAAGCAACAGGCGCTGGATAATACGCCGCCTTCACCGGCGGATAATTTCCGATGGCGCTATTACGGCCTGTTCTATGTCGCGCCGGCACAGGATTCCTACATGTGCCGCTTGAGGATTCCGAACGGGATCCTGAAGCACTGGCAACTTTCGGGCGTAGCCGATCTCGCTGAACGACTCTGTGGGCCGTATTCCCATGTCACCACCCGCGCCAATCTGCAGCTTCGCGAAGTTCCACCCAAGCACGCGGTTACTTTGATCGAGGGCATTCAGGACCTAGGCCTTTGCTCCCGCGGGTCCGGCGCCGATAACATTCGCAATGTCACGGGTACGCCGACCGCCGGCATCGATCCGCAAGAACTGCTCGACACCCGCGAATACGCGCGCGAGTGGCATTACCACATTCTCAATGATCGCTCGCTGACGGGACTGCCACGCAAGTTCAATGTCGCATTCGATGGCGCGGGAAAAATTGCGGTCCTCGAAGACACCAACGACATCGCTTTCGCGGCCACCGATGTGAAAGACGGCTTCGGGGTTGAACCCGGCGTTTGGTTTCGCTTAGGCATTGGCGGCATCACCGGGCACAGGGATTTTGCCAGCGAAACCGGCGTCATCGTCAGGCCTGCGGACGCCACCAAAGTCGCCGACGCCATCGTGAGGGTCTTCACCGATCTCGGCGACCGCACCAACCGGCTCAAGGCAAGATTGAAATACGTCATCGACCGCATAGGGATGCAAACATTCCTTGCCAAGGTCGAAGAAAAAATCGGCCACACGTTAACCCGCGTCGCGCCGGAAGCCTTTGCCGCCCGCCCCGCTTTCGACCGCACGGCGCATATCGGCGTTCACCAGCAAAAGCAGCCTGGTTTGAATTGGATCGGGGTGGCGCTGCCGCTCGGCAAAATGAGCTGTGACCAGATGCGCGGGCTGGCGAAGATCGCAAACGATCTTGGCGAGGGGGACATCCGGCTGACGGTCTGGCAGAACCTGCTGATATCTGGCGTGCGCGACGAAGACGTTGGAGTAGCCACCGCCGCCGTTGAAGCGATCGGCCTTTCGATCAAGGCCTCGCAAATCCGCGCCGGGCTGGTCGCATGCACCGGGAACGCCGGCTGCAAATTTGCATCCTCAGACACCAAGCGCCACGCCGGGGAGATCGCGGACTGGTGCGAGTCGAGGGTGCCGATCGACACGCCCCTCAACATCCATCTCACCGGATGCCATCATTCCTGCGCTCAGCATTACATCAGCGATATCGGGTTGATCGCGGCGAAAGTCGCTGTTGGTGAGCAGGACGAGGCCGTCGAAGGCTATCACTTGTTCGCTGGTGGCGGGTTCGGGCCAAATGCCGATCTGGGCAAGGAAGTTTATCATGACATCAAGGCCGAGGAGACGCCGAAGACAGTAGAGAAGCTGTTGAAAGCTTATCTGGCGCATCGCGCTTCGCCCGACGAAGCGTTCCTCAGCTTTGCCCGCCGCCACGATGGAGAAACGCTGCGCAAGCTCGCCGATGCGGAGGCTTCCCCATGAATCAAATGCTGGCTCCGCCCAAAATCGAAATCATTCCCCAAAGCGCTCCGTTCTCCGAAGCACAGCGTTCATGGCTTAACGGCTTCTTTGCCGGTTTGCTGTCAACCGATGGTACGAAGCCGCTCTCGGCAGAGCAGGGCGCTGCTGTGTTGCAGGGCCCGCCAGTCGCGGGCGATGATGGTGAAGCGCCCTGGCACGACCAGACCATGCCGATTGGCGATCGCATGAAGCTCGCTGAAGGCCGGCCATTGCGCAGACGGATGATGGCGGCCATGGCCCAGCAGGACTGCGGCCAGTGCGGCTACAATTGCAACGACTACTCGGAGGCGATCGCCGACAAGGCGGAAGCGCGTCTCAACCTTTGCGTTCCCGGAGGCAAGGAAACGGCGCGGATGCTGAAGGCGCTGCATGAGGAGCTGCAGAAGGAGCCGGCCTCCCGAGGCGCGGGCGCGGCGCTGTCGCCCGCGACAGGGGATCCTGCTGTAGGCGCCGAGCCGGGGCGTTCGCGCGATCATCCGATCTCAGCGACTTTCATCTCGCGGCGCTTGCTCAACAAGGCGGGATCGCAAAAAGAAACCTGGCATATCGATTTCGATCTGAGCGGTTGCGGGCTTGATTATGTGGTCGGCGACTCCTTCGGTGTTTTTGCCCGAAACGAACTCGGTTTGGTCGATCAAATCATCGCTCTACTTGGGGCGTCACATACGGCCGAAGTAAAGGGCAAGACGCTGCGCGAGGTTTTGACCGAAGACGTATCGCTATCACCCGCGCCGGATACACTGTTTGAGCTGCTTTCGTTCATCACGGGCGGAGCGCAGCGCGAAAAGGCACGCGCGCTGGCGCAAGGCGAGGATCCCGACGGCGATGCCGCGAGGCTGGACGTGATGGCCGCGCTGCAAAAATTTTCTGGTGTCCGACCGCATCCCGAAGCTTTCGTCGAAACGTTGGAGCCGCTGCAGCCCCGGCTGTACTCGATCTCATCCTCGCACAATGCGACGCCCGGCAAGCTGTCGCTGACCGTGGACTGCGTGCGCTACCTGGTCGGCAAGCGCAAGCGCCTGGGAGTGGCTTCGACATTCCTGGCCGAGCGCATCACCCCCGGCGAACAGGTCAAGGTCTACGTGCAGAAGGCGCACGGTTTCGCGCTCCCGCAAGATCCAAAAACGCCGATCATCATGATCGGACCAGGCACCGGCGTGGCGCCGTTCCGCGCGTTCCTGCTTGACCGCAATGCGACCGGTGCGCCCGGCAAGAACTGGCTGTTCTTCGGCCATCAGCGCAGTGACTGCGATTTCTTCTATTCGGATGAATTGAATGCGATGAAGTGGACGGGTCTGCTAGCGCGGCTGTCGCTGGCGTGGTCGCGCGATGGCGATAAGAAATTCTATGTGCAGGACCGCATGCGCGAGGTCGGCCGCGACTTGTGGAACTGGGTGGCCGAAGGCGCGCACGTGTATATCTGCGGCGACGCCAAGCGGATGGCGAAAGATGTCGAACGGGCGCTGGTCGACATCGTTGCGCAGTTCGGCGCACGCAGCACCGACGAGGCGGTTCTCTTTGTTGGGGAACTCAAAAAAAAGGGCCGATTCCAGCAGGACGTCTACTGATCAGGTTCCAATTGCTTCAACTCTGAACGAATGTAATTCCCTTGCGAGTAGGCCTCGGAAGAATTTCCTGCTGAGATGAAGGTCGGGCGCAGCTTGGTATGGCTATTTGCCGGATCACCTTGCATCCGGCGGCTCGCCGTATTCAACTATAGTCGATGCTGCGTTGGAGATTGGCCATGCGCGAGTTATCGGCGGAGGCCCGCCTGCACCTTTACGCGCGTTCCGTCTCGCGACGGACCGGAAGCGGATTGCATGCGGCCGCGCTTTATGGAGCATTCGCGATCATCGCGGCCGTTCTGTTCGGCACGCTTTCGGTTCACCCGTTTTAGCGAACCCTAATTTGCCTTCTTGAACGGCGCCACCGCGATGCCGCCGTCCTTCAGCGCCTGCCGGACGCCGCGGGCGATATCAACCGCGCCGGGTGTATCGCCGTGGATGCAAACGGTATCGGTGCGCATTTTTATGGCTTTGCCGGTGACGGAGATCACCGCCCCATCCTGCACCATCCGCACCACGCGCTCGGCGATCGCCTTCGGCTCGTGCAGCACGGCGCCCGGCTTGCGGCGCGAGACCAGGGACCCGTCGTCCTCATAAGCGCGGTCGGCAAACACCTCATGCACCATCGGCAGATTGGCGGCTTCCCCGGCCTGCACCAGCCGTGAGTTGGCGAGTACCACAAAAATCAGATCGGGGTCGACCGCCTTTATGGCGGAGGCAATTGCTTTTGCGGTCATGTCATCCTCGCAGGCGACGTTCGATAATGCGCCATGAGCTTTGACGTGAGTCACTTTGTGACCGGCCGCGGTTGCGATCGCCTGCAACGCCCCAATTTGGTAGGCGACCAGGTTCTCGATCTCCGATGCTTTGAGGCCGGGAATTGGACGGCGGCCAAAGCCATGCAGGTCGCGGTAGCCCGGATGAGCGCCGACGCTGACCCCACGGGCTTTCGCAAGCTCGACGGTCTTGCGCATGATGTCCGCGTCGCCGGCATGGAAGCCGCAGGCGATATTCACGGATGTGGCAAGCTCGATCATGGCGGCGTCATTGCCCATCTCCCAAGCGCCGAATCCTTCACCGAGATCGCAATTGAGATCGATGGTGGTCATCTTGTATCCCCTTGCGCGAGCGGATCGTTTTAATCAGGGGCCAGCGCGTCGGCTGGCGAAGGTATCTGCCATGTTCTGGCGTCGACGGCGCTGACGGCAGCGCCCGCGACGTTAACATCACTGAGAGCCTCGATGTTGAGATCAAACTGGTCGATCGGACGCAGCCGATCGGGCAGGGTGCGTAGCAATTGCGCGAAGTTCCGTGCCTCGGCTTGCGCCCCCGCCATGCTGACGGTTTTGAACTCACAGTTCCGTCCGAGACGATGTTGTGACCGTGTAGATGTTTGATGATGGGGCCTTCAAGCCGATACCCCATGCGGTCGCTGGTTGCCGATATCTTCCATTCGCTATCCAGAAACAGCTTTTTTTCCTCTTCGCTGAACTCATCGTCCTGCGGACCCATGACCAGGCGGATCGGCCCCTCCGGTGGCGCGGCGAGATCGATCCGGCGCTCGGGGGCGCCGCTTGCCGGTGGCGTCTGCAACTGATCCCCGGCCTGCAGTGGACGAGGATAAGGACTGCCGAGGCCGGCACGGGCATTCACAGCCAGGCTCCCGAACATCGGTTCGCCAGTGATCCCGCCCTCGATCGCCAGATAGCTGAATGAGCCGCCCCGCGCGAAGCCCAGCGTCAGAGTCTGGCCGTCGGCCAGCGTCATTGAAGCGTCCAACGCGACGGCGCGGCCGGAGATGTCGGTATTGCGCGATGCTCCTGCCACAGCAACGCGCACGGCACCTTCACGCGCGGTAAAGGCGGCACCGAATGGGCCGATTTCGATTGCCGCGGCAAACGGCGTGTTGCCGACCAGCACATTGGCCGCGGCTAGCGCAAGCTGGTCCATCGCACCGCTTGGTGTCAAACCGTAGCGCTGGGCGCCGTGGCGGCCGCCATCCTGAACCGAGCTAGCAGGCCCAATTTCGGAAACGATTAATTTGCTCATGCAGCCATCAACTCGGCAACGATCTCACCGCCTTCGGCGGCGCGATCCTGTTCTGCAAACGTTTTGGCGTCGACCGGCGAAAATGTGACGTGGTCGCCGGGTTCGAGCAGAAAGATGGGGTCACGGTGCAACTGGTAGGTTCGCACCGCGGTTCGTCCCAACAGATGCCAGCCGCTCGGGCCGGCCAGACATTGGACGCCGGTCTGCACGCCACCGATTGAAATCGTGCCAGCCGGCGTCAGTAGCCGCGGGTTTTGCCGGCGCGGCATGTGCAGTGAATTGTCCAGGCCGCTGAGATACGACCAGCCCGGCGTGAAACCGATCATTGCGACCCGGTAGTCGCCACGAACATGGCGCTCGACAATATCGTCAGACGTGGTTTTAAGCGTTTTGGCAACATCCTCCAGATCTATGCCGTGCTCGCCGCCATAGACCACGGGAATGCGCCAACGCCGCGTCTTGATCGTGGGCGGCACCGGAAGGTTTGCAAGAGCCAGGAGTTTTTCCCGCAGGGTATCGAAGTCAACCAGCAAGGGATCATAGTGCACAAGCAGGGATCGATAGGTCGGTACCGTCTCCGTCACACCTGGCACCGGCTCATTCGCAAGCGTGCGATCGAGCGCCAGGACCCGCTTATTGGCGCCATCATCGATATCGCGGCTGAATTCCACTGTGATGGCGCTGTCGCCACTTGGCAGAATACGTGGTGCGGAGAGTGTCTCGACCATGGCATCTCAACTCGTCTGCTGGGCTTTTTTTCGCTCAATAAGCCGTGCTTGTCACGCCATCATCGATGCCGCGCCCTTGACGGGATGCCGTTGCCCCGCAAGATGCGTCGGCCCGATTAATCCCCGTTTCCGGAGCTGTGTTTTCGATGTCCCTGACCCCCGAAGCAATCAAGACCCTTTCGCGCGTGTCCACCGGCACCATCACCACGGTTCTCCTCAAAAAGGGCCTGCGAAACGTCTGGATCCGGGGCTCGCGTCCACTGCGGCCCGGACAGCCGCGGCTGGTCGGCTCGGCCTTCACGCTGCGTTTCGTTCCCGCACGGGAGGATTTGGCGACGCCGGAGTCATGGTCGTCGCCAATTTCGACCCGCACGGCCATCGAAGCCATGCCCGAAGGCTGCATGGCCGTGGTCGACGCCATGGGTGTCACCGACGCCGGCATCTTCGGAGATATCCTCTGCGCGCGCATGGTCAAGCGGGGGGTGGCCGCGTTGATTACTGACGGTGTCGTGCGCGATCTCGAGGGCGTGCTCGGAACCGGCTTGCCAGTTTGGTGTGACGGATTCGCCGCACCGCCCTCGGTTGCCGGGCTGACATTCGTCGGCTGGGGCGAACCGATCGGCTGCGGCGGCGTGGCGATCTTCCCGAACGACATTATCATTGCCGACCAGGACGGCGCGGTGGTGATCCCGCAAGCATATCTGGATCTCATTCTGGCCGAAGGCGCAGAGCAGGAACGAATGGAAGCCTGGATCGTCGAGCAGGTGAATGCCGGCGCGGTGCTGCCGGGCCTCTATCCCATGAATGCAGAGACAAAGGCGCGGTACGCGGCTTCCAAGAAATGATCGCAGGACCGAGCCGTTGTTGGTCAAAAGACTGGAGGAAATTCAATGGATATCCATATCGCCGGTTCACGGCCGAGCCGCCGCGCGCCGAAAGAGTATTTCACCGGCACGGTCTGGCAGGACCCAATTATTGCGACGCAAGCGCCTGCGCGCATCGTGGCGAACCGAGTGGCGTTTGAGCCGGGAGCACGAACTGCGTGGCATACCCATCCACTCGGCCAGACTCTCTACGTCATCTCGGGCGTCGGCCGGATTCAGACCAAGGGCGCTCCGGTACGGGAGATCCGGGCCGGCGACGTCGTCTGGATTCCGCCGGGCGAAAAGCACTGGCATGGAGGTGCGCCGAGCACCGGTATGGTGCACATCGCGATGCAGGAGTCGCTGGATGGAAGCCACGTCACCTGGATGGAGCATGTAACTGACGTCGAGTATTCGGCCGCGTCAGCTGGTCCCGGCTCCGCCATTTGACAACGCTGCGCCATGCAGGCAGCGGCGAGTGAGCAGGACCGGAAGCAATTGACGATCTCGATGCACGAAGCCTCAGTGGGTGTTTTCACGGGCGTTGATCTCGCCAAAAAGAATTTCCTGGGAGTGCCAGCTCAAATACGGGAGAAATGAGCCCGCCAAACTGCCCTTCGTATGTGCGGCCAGATTCGAAACAGGGGTCCGCTTAAAAGCGGAGCGCCGCTAAAGTGATGATTATCGCTGGGAACAGATCGCGTA
>VAZS01000248.1 GCA_005884855.1 Alphaproteobacteria bacterium
CGTAACTGCGTGGCCAACGAGGGATGGATCGGCCAGGCCGAGGTTTATCGGTTCTCCTGTGATGCCGGCGGGACCGTTGTTTTTCGTGGCAACACTATACGTGTTCACGCTGAAAGCGGTCGAGCCCCCGACAGACGTTATTGTGGTCTTGGTGCCGGCCGCTAATCCATCGCTTCCGTCCCAAGCCTTAAACGTCATTACTTCAATCGGAGCATTGGCGGCTCCGTTAAAGCGGACTTTGTCATTAGCCGACAGTAGCAAGGCCTCGCCGGCTGCTAGCTTGATTGCCGTCCAAGTAGTGGTGCCCGCAAGCTGGTATTCCCACATGCCGTTAGCGTTGTCCAAGCTAGTGATCGCGATGCCGAACTGAGGACCATCCGGATCGCTGACCGTGAAGTCGCGGTCACCGAAGAAAAACCCGCCGCTGAAAACAAGTTGACCACCGTCGGCAGAAATATTTGCCATCTTGCTCACTACATGGTCTTGGATAACCGGCGCGTCATTAGTGCTGTGGATCGTGAAGCTGACCAACTGAGTGGTGCCGTCGGCCGCCGTCACCGTGAAGGTGTCGACATGCGTGCTGGCGACGGTCTGCGCCGCGCTGTTGAGAACCGAATAGGTGTAGCTGCCGTTGGCGGCCAGCAAGAGGCTGCCGAGATTGGTGCCGGCGCCGCTGACGATGGTCTGGAAGTGGCCCTCGCCGGTGTCGACGTCGCTGATCGAGATCGTGCCGATCGCGGTCAGATAGCCGGCTGACACGTCCACGTCCTCGGTGACGTCGTGAACTGTCGGGGTGCCGATCACCGCGGCGTCGTTGCTGCCGTGGATGGTGAAGCTGACGAGCTTGGTGGTGCCGTCGGCGGCGGTCACCGTGAAGGTGTCGATATGGGTGCTGGTGCCGCCGTTGGCGGTACTGCCGGCGAGGAACTGCACGGCGCTGTTGGCGACCGAATAGGTGTAGCTGCCGTCCGCCGCCAGCACCAGGCCGCCGAGATCGCTGGCCGCACCGCTGACGGTGGTCTGGAAATGATTCTCGCCGGTGTCGATATCGCTGATCGAGATCGAGCCGATCGCGGTGAGCGTCGGGGTCGCGGTGTCTTCGGTAACGTCGTGAACTGTCGGCGTGCCGATCACGGCGATGTCGTTGGTGCCGTTAATGGTGACGGTGACGAGCTGGCTGGCGGTGCCGTCGCTGGAGACCGCGGTGAAGCTGTCAGCGATTGACTGGCCAGCGCCAAGCTGCTGGATCGCGGTCTGGCTATTCAAGGCGGTGTAGGTCCAGGCACCGTTGGCGGCGAGCGTGAAAGTGCCGTAGGTCCCGGCCACGCTGGCATGCGCTGTGAAAGTGGACTGGCTCTGGTCGACATCGGCGATGGTGAGCGCGCCGCTGGTCGCAAGGGTTCCGCTGGGGGTTACCGCTACATCCTCCGTTACTGAAGCGACTGAAGCGCCAGCGATCACCGGCACGTCGTTGGTGCCGTGGATGGTGACGGTGACGACACGGCTGGCGGTGCCGTCGCTAGAGACGGCGGTGAAGCTGTCGGTGATCAAGTCGGTGGTGCCGAGCCGCTGAACCGCGGTCTGGGTATTGTCGGCGCTGTAGGTCCAGCCACCGTTGGCGGCGAGCGTGAACGTACCGTAGGTGCCGGCCACGCTGGGCTGCGCGGTGAAAGTGGACTGGCCCTGGTCAACGTCGGCGATCGTGAGCACGCCGTTCGTCGCCAGCTTGCCGCTGAGGTTAACCGCAACATCCTCGGTCACGTCCCCGCTTGAGCTGCCGCCGATCACCGGCGCGTCGTTGGTGCCGTGAATGGTGACAGTCACCACCTGGCTGGCGGTGCCGTCGAATGAGACCGCGGTGAAGCTGTCGGTAATGGAATCGGTGGCGCCGAGCTGCTGGATCGCGCTCTGGGTATTGGAGGCGGTGTAGGTCCAACTGCCGTTGGTCGCGAGCGTGAAGGTGCCGTAGCCGTTGTCGCCGGCGGTGCCAACTTGCGCCGTGAAACTGGACTGTCCCTGGTCGACGTCGGCGATGGTGAGCGCGCCGCTCGTCAAAAGCTTGCCGCCGCTGACCGCGACGTCTTCCGTCACCGAGCCGCTGGAATCCCCACCGATCACCGGCACGTCGTTGGAGCCGTGGATTGTGACAGTCACCACCTGACTGGCGCTGCCGTCGGACGAAACCGCGGTGAAGCTGTCGGTAATCGACTGGCCGGCGCCAAGCTGCTGAATCGCCGCCTGGCTGTTCAAGGCGGTGTAGGTCCAGGCACCGTTGGCGGCGAGCGTGAATGTGCCATAGCTGTTGCTACCGCTGGTACCGGCTTGCGCCGTGAAACTAGACTGGTTCTGATCAACGTCGGCGATGGTGAGCGCGCCACCGGTCGACAGGTGATTGGAGACAACTGCAACATTTTCCGTAACGCTGCCGGTGACGACGCCGCCGATCACCGGCACGTCATTGGTGCCGTGGATGGTAACAGTGACGAGCTGGCTGGCGGTGCCGTCGAATGAGACCGCGGTGAAGCTGTCGGTGATCGACTGGCCCGCTCCAAGCTGCTGGATCGCGTTCTGAGTATTGTCGGCGCTGTAGGTCCAGCCGCCGTTGGCGGCGAGCGTGAACGTACCGTAGGTGCCGGCCACGCTGGCCTGCGCGGTGAAGCTGGACTGGCCCTGGTCGACATCGGCGATGCTCAGCGCGCCGCTGGTCGAGATGTGGCTGGAGACGACCCCAACGTCTTCCGCCACGCTGCCCGTGAAACTGCCACCGATCACCGGCACGTCATTGGTGCCATGGATGGTGACGGTGACGAGTTGGCTGTTGCTGCCGTCGCTGGACACCGCGGTGAAGCTGTCGGTCAGCGTCTGGCCAGCGCCGAGCTGCTGGATCGCGGCCTGGGTGTTGTCGCCGCTGTAAGTCCAATTGCCGTTGGCGGCGAGCGTGAACGTGCCGTGGTGGTTGCTGCCCGCGGTGCCGGCCTGGATTGCGAAATTGGACTGGCCAGCATCCACATCGGCGATGGTCAGTGCGCCGCCCGTGGTCAGATCACCGGCCACAATGCCGGCAGCGCCGTTGTCTTCAGTCACGCTGCCGATCGAGACGCCCCCGATCACCGGCACGTCATTCGTACCCGTGATGGTGACGTCGATTTGCTTGTTAATGACGCCTCCGTTCTGGTCGTCCAGCGTGATGGTGAAGCTTTCGACCTTGGTCTGGCCGGCGCCCAACGACGCAATCGCAGAATCCGCAACCGTATAGGTCCAGGTGAGCTGGCCACCGGTGCCGGTGCCCGTGGTATCGGCGTCCTTGGCCACGGTGAGCGTGCCCAGCGTGACGCCAACCGGAGTTCCGACGGGTGAAGACAGGTGCACATCGATCAGATCGAGATCGGTAAAGCCGATAACGCCACTATCGGACACGTTGCCCGTTGGTGTGACCTGCTCCGTAACCGCGCCGACAAGATCCTGACTGGTGATTATTGGGGCATCGTTTGTCCCGAGCAACGTGACAGTCACGTCCTGCGTTACCGCCGCGCCGTTGTTATCCGTAATCGTGACGGTATAGATCTGGGTGATGGTTTGGCCCTTGGCCAAGGACTGCAGCACCGGATTATTGTCCGCAAGCGTAAAGCTCCAGCCCACGGTCCCGGTATTGCCGGTGTCGGTCGTGATCTCGCTGACACCCGAGGGTCCCAAGGTCAGTGCAAAAGTCCCGATCTGGCTGACGTTATCTGTAAAGCTTGGCAGATGTGCGCTTGAGGTGGACGACTTCAGCGTAACCGCGGCATGGTGGGTGTCGATCAAATCGACATCCCGGAACGTGATGGTGCCGACCGCGGATAGATCGTGGTTCGCCGCTACCGAATCCTCCGTGAGCAGCGGCGCGCCACTGCTCGAGGAGACAACAGTCGGAATGTCGTTGGTGCCGACCAGCGTCACGGTGACGTCCTGGGAAGCCCCGTTGCTGAGGGTGATCGTATAGACCTGGGTCAGGATCTGGCCCATCGCCAACGATTGCAGCACCGGGTCGCTATCCGGAATCGTAAAGCCCCAGCCCACCGCGGTATTGATATTGAGGTCGGACATGATGTCAGTGACCGAAAAGGTCCCGATCTGGCTGACGTCATCAGTAAAACCCGGCAGATGCGCACTGGAGGTCGACGACTTCAGCGCAAATGTCGCGCTCAGAGCACCGCTGACATCGGAGAATATGACGTTGCCTGTCGCCGACAGGCTGAGGTTCGCCGCCACGGAGTCTTCGACCAAGCTCGAACCATTGCTCGCTTCATGCAGAAAGAACAGCATCTCCGCTGAGTTATCGACCAAGATAACAGGCGAAACTGTGCCCTTGCCAATTCCAGGCATCTTCAAATCGAAATCCGCGTTGCCTCTTGCAGCAAATGTTCCGATATCCGCAAGATTGTTGCCGCCTGTGCCCAAAGTGAATTGGATCTTTGGGTTTACATTGTCGGTGAATTTTATCGTGAACACATCGGTGATGAGCTTTTGCACCTCCGGCGAAAGCGGAACGTTCGTGATGCTGACCACGCCCTGACTTATCTTGACTTGCTGGCCGGCCTGATCGACCAGCGCCATCTGCGCAAACGTGTTCTTGTTGAGAAGAACGTACGAACCGGTGGTCCCATCCGGCTCGAGCAGAACGTGGAATCTCGCCGAGGGAGGGGAAGGCGGAGCATTCGGGTCCGCAAGCGGGATCTCGAAGTCGATCTCGACCAGCACCGCGGTGCCGCGGATGCCCATCGTCGCGACCGGCGTATCGACCTTCATATCGCCGTGCTTTGCGGTCTCGCCGGCAACAAAGGAGATGGTGCCGGCAACCAGGCTGAGCAGCGATGAATTGTTCGACCCATTCGGGTCGTAGACCATTTCGTTCAGCACCATTCGCGCATTCGACGACAGGCCGAACACGGTGCCATCGATGAAAGTGATACCGAGTGTCGAATCGGAGCCGGACTGGACGACGTCGCCTTTTTCGACGTTGTCGCCATTGTTCAGAATGATCGATACGCCGTTGCGTGTAGCGGTCGCGCTACCCGAGAGCTTGGTGACATGGCCGATCACCTTGCCGACGCTCGCGCTGCCGTCGGCCTGCGCAAACTGGGTGTGGCCTGTTAACGCGTTGACGATATCGCCTGTGAGGTGCGCGCCGTCGGGCGAGGATAGCGCGGCACGCTTCTCACCCTTGAAATAATCGCGCAGCAGAAGCTCGTGATCGTCCTTGGAAACAATCAGGTCGACGCCAGAGCGCTTGAAATCTCCGTTGAAAAGCAGTTGCGCATCCGCGACGATTATCGCGTCCGCAGGCGCATGCGCACCCTGCCGCGTAATCGTCTCGTTGTGGGCCTGGTCCTGAAAAAAAAGACCCGAACCGTCGGCCGAATGACTGGCATCGACTTTGCCGGCGTAATTCAAAGGGGCACCGCAAAAAGGTTAAGAAAATAATTTTAAAAATCTAAGCTTGCATATCACCAAGGTAAGCATTCGGAAACCATTTCCAGCTTGGGCAATTCACGTGCAAGTCAGCGGCGCACGGCGCTCCGAACTGGGTTTTGCTTGCCGATTACTCTGTTTATACTTCTGCGGTGCTCGCTTTTCCGGATAAGGACTTGAGGACACCGCCGAAGCAGGCAAGATTATGTAGTTTAGTGAATAGAATGCGATCTATAGTTTCTATAACCTTTCCTTGGCATCTTACTCCGCCATAGTGCCTCAGATTCGCCGGCCAAGACTGTAATCTAGCCGACATATACACCGATTATCCATATCCGGCAGAAACGTACCGCTCCGCAACGAGCAGGCGTACTGCCTGCCTTATGCAGCGGATTTTACCGGCCGAGCCGGCGAAATGTAAAACTTTCAGCAAAATGGCCAGACGGATTTTAGCCCGTTTCGCGCTGGCCTGCGTGCTGGCCTGGTTTGGGCCGGCAGACCTCATCGCCGGCACATTCGATTCGTCCAGAGCACCGGAAGTGGCCGGCAGCTCCAGCGAGCCTTTCGGCCTTGGCGCTTCGAGGCTGTTCGCGGGGCCGTTGCGGGAAAAGTGGCGGGATGTCGAGCGCAAGCTCGACGACGAAAGGGTGCAACTGGCGCTATGTGAAGGCGATCGCGAGCGCTGCGCATCTCCTGCCGCGCTGCAATTTCTGGCTATCGTCGATAACGCGAGAGCCCGCGAGGGCCGCGCCCGCCTCGGCGAGATCAATCGCGCAATCAACCTGGCGATCCGGCCGATGAGCGATCAGGCACAATACGGCGAACTCGACGTTTGGGCTTCGCCCCTGGTGACGTTCGCGCACGGTGCCGGAGATTGCGAAGATTATGCCATCGCCAAATTTGTCGCGCTCCGCCATGCCGGCCTCTCGTCCGATGATCTGCGGATCGTGATCGTGCGCGACACCGTTCGCGGCGAGGACCACGCCATCGCAGCGGCACGGCTCGATGGACATTGGCTGACACTGGACAATCGCCACATGGCCATGGTCGAGGACGGCTCCATCAGGAATTACCGGGCCTTGTTTGTCATCGATCAGTACGGACTCATGAAGTATGTAGATACACCCGCACTCACTGACATTCCGGACGCCAATGTATCGCGCTCGGCCGTGCTCGACGTTGCATCGCAACCTGGCTTGATCCCGTCCAGCAATTGAATTGCAGTGCCGTCGGCTGCGGCTCGTGATTGGCGGGAGACCGGCGCGGCGCCAAAGACATTGACATGTGCCCGCGCACCCCGATGATACCTCCACAAGGCAAACCGAAAGCTTGCTTTGAGGGGGAATCGAGATGAGGGGAATTGGACCGGCTATCATTGTGCTGGTTGTCGGTGCGATGCAGATTAGCGAGGCGCATCCGGTGCACGCGCAAGGCCCGGCAGATTCCAGCCGCTCGATCAGCGAGGCGCTTCCACTCTTCGACAAAAACCGCTGCTCGTCGTTCCGGGAGCCGGCCGATCAACTATATTGCGGCGACCCCGAACTCAATGCGGCCTCGGTCAAGCTCAGCGCCGCGATCCAGGACCGGCTCAACCGGATTGCCAATCGCCCCCTCGCGATAGCGGAAAACGCCGAATGGATCAGGGATCGAAATTCAAGTTGCGGCATTTTCGGAACGCAAAGTATGTCCTACCACAGCTTCAAATCGATCCAGAGCTGTCTGTTGAAGGAAACCGAGGAGAGAATTGAAATCCTGAGCGATCCAAATTTCGATTGCCTTGCGACGAACACAACCGCAGGGATGCTGATTTGCAGCGACCCTGCGCTGGCCCTGGCGAAGGCGGAATTCAATGACCGCGTGCTCGAGCTGGTCGTGAAATTGAAGGGCGACGACGCAAGAGATGCGCTCAGCGAATATGAACGATGGGGCAGAGAACGCGATCGCAAATGCGGGTTGGTGGGCAAGGACAACGCGCCGCTAGAGGAGCTGTCGTCCTCCACTGCTTGTCTGGCGCAATATATCAGCGAAAAGACGGCCGAGATCATCGGTGCAAAGGGCGATCCGAAAAAGATTTTCGGACGCCGTCTACTCTCGCCGTCACCTGACGCCGACGCTGTTGATCTATGCGTGGCTCAAATTCATTCGGCTAACGCCTGTGATAATTTCCTGACCGTCAGTGACGTCTTTCAAATCGATAATGAGGTTGCGGAGCAAAGCGCCCTGGTGACGGCCGGGGTTGAAATGATCGTGCTGTCGCCGTTTGCGGTTTGCAGTCCGATTGCCTCGAGCTGCACGGGCACATGCTGGGACCCGAAATCTGGCAAACCAAGTCCGACACCAGGAAACAGGGACAGTTTTTCTGTGGCACATCGGGTGCAGATCGAGAAGACGTTCGCGTTTCAGAAAACCGATTCCGGGAGCTGGCGCTGCGGCACCACTGCACTGCAGCCGATAGAATTTGGGCTCGCGCTGAGCGTACCTTAGTTAACGCCGCCTCAGTTCGTTTGGCGAAACAATGGCGATATAAATTTTCTCTTTTTTTCTTCAGGTCGTCCTTTGATTGACGCCGTCGCGATCTGAGGTAGCATCGGCGCCGATCCGCTAGAGGTCGCAGGGGAGGACAAGATGACACGTTTGCCGTGCGTTGACTTTGCTTGCCATTTTTCGAGCAACACCAAGACTTTCCATGGTGCGAAAGGCGCCCTTCACAAGCCGATACACCTGATGCTCGCCGCCCTGACGGTCGGATTTGGCCTGGCGGTTTCCTGCAATCAAGCATCAAGCCAGAATGCCGCCAAGGGATCGCCTGATCACATCAGGGCCGTTACCTCGGCGGTCGATAGCGCCTCGGTAAAGGCTAATACCGCGACGTCAAAGGACTGGCCGACCACCGGCCTCGATTATGCCGAGACGCGATACAGCAAGCTCAACCAGATCAACACCGACAACGTCAAAAATCTCGGTTTGGTGTGGAGCTATAGCCTCGACTCTTCGCGCGGCGTCGAAGCGACGCCGGTTGTGGTCGATGGCATCATGTATGAGACGGCGTCGTGGAGCGTGGTGCATGCCATCGATGCCCGCACCGGCAAAAAAATCTGGACCTTCGATCCCGGCGTTAACCGCGAGCAGGGTTACAAAGGGTGCTGCGACGTCGTCAATCGCGGAGTTGCGCTTTACAAGGGCAAGGTATTCGTCGGCGCTTACGACGGACGGCTGATCGCGCTCGATGCAGTCACCGGTGCGAAGGTGTGGGAAAAAGACACGCTGATAGACCACGATCACTCCTACACGATCACCGGCGCGCCAAGGGTATTCAATGGCAAGGTCCTGATCGGCCAAGGCGGAGCCGAGTACGGCGCGCGCGGTTACATCACGGCTTACGATTCAGAAAGCGGCAATCAGGCGTGGCGCTGGTTCACGGTGCCCGGCGATCCCTCAAAGCCGTTCGAAGACACCTCGATGGAGGCCGCGGCCAAGACCTGGGATCCGGCTGGCAAATGGTGGATCAACGGCGGCGGCGGCACGCCATGGGACAGCATCACCTATGATCCCGATCTCAATCTCATCTACGTCGGCACCGGCAATGGCTCGCCATGGAATCGGAACGTGCGCAGCCCCTCCGGCGGCGACAATCTCTATCTTGCCTCGATCGTGGCGCTGAACGCCGATACCGGAAAATATGTCTGGCATTATCAGGAAACGCCCGGCGACCACTGGGACTATACATCCGCGCAGCCGATGATCCTCGCCGACCTCAACATCGATGGTGCGCCACGCAAGGTGATCCTTCACGCGCCGAAGAACGGTTTCTTTTTCGTCATCGATCGCACCAATGGCAAGTTCATCTCGGCAAAGAACTTCGTCGATGTGAACTGGGCGACCGGATATGACGCCAATGGACGGCCGGTCGAAGTAGCGGCGGCGCGCGGCGACGAAGCTTACGATAGCATCCCGGGGCCGTATGGTGCCCACAATTGGCACCCGATGTCGTTCAATCCGCAGACCGGTCTCGTCTATCTGCCGGCCCAGAACGTGCCCTTGAACCTGACGCCGGAGAAGACGTTCTCGCAGAACGCGCCAACCCCGGGCAAATTCGGCGGCGCTACCGGCTGGAACGTCGGCTTTATGCTCAACGCAGCCGAGCCAAAGGCACCGGCGTTCGGACGGCTGTTGGCATGGGATCCGGTGAAGCAGAAGGAAGCGTGGCGCGCGGAATATGTTGCGCCATGGAA
>VAZS01000249.1 GCA_005884855.1 Alphaproteobacteria bacterium
GGAGCCTCGAGATTCTGCTGATCAATCATGACTTTAGACGCCTCGCTCTAACGTTATCCTGCTAATGCCGATTGTTGATCTTTTGTTCCGGCAGGTGGCCTTCGCCCCGGGGAGGGCATTTAGGGGTTTATTGTCGGGAGCGCCAGCCTGTTCCCGCCTAGAGAAGGTAGTATTCGACCGTTAAGGTGACCAAGTGATGTTCCCCGGCCCGTTTTGGAGGTGTCAGAAACGCGATCGTGATGTCGGCCCAACAGCAGGGCCGGGGCCTTCTGCCTCATTCGTTTGATCCACCGCATGGTCCTCAGCCCGCCGAAGGTCTTAGTCGTTGCGCTTGTCGGCGCCGTCAGGCCCGACGCATAATTGCTGTAAAGAATGAAGACGGCTTCCGGTGTGCGTTGGCTGGCCGCAAGCGTGGAGGGTAAAGATGTCCGACAAGATTTACGATGTGCCTGTGGAGTGGACCAAGCGCGCTTTTATCGATCAAGCCAAATACAAGGAAATGTACGCGCGCTCGGTCAGCGATCCCAATCGGTTCTGGGCCGAGCAGGCCAAGCGCATCGGCTGGATGAAGCCCTTCACCAAGGTCGAAAACGCTTCATTCGCGCCCGGCAATATCTCGATCAAATGGTTCGAGGACGGCGTTCTCAATGTCGCCTGGAACTGTATCGATCGCCATCTCGACAAACGCGGCGACCAGACGGCGATCATCTGGGAAGGCGACAATCCCTCGGAATCGAAGCACATCACTTATCGGCAGTTGCACGACGAGGTCTGCAAATTCGCCAACATCCTGCGCACCCGCAACGTCAAAAAAGGCGATCGGGTCACCATCTATCTTCCAATGATACCGGAAGCCGCTTACGCGATGCTGGCCTGCGCGCGGATCGGCGCGATCCATTCGGTGGTGTTCGCCGGCTTTTCTCCGGACAGCCTGGCCCAGCGTATCACCGACTGCCAATCCAAGATCATCATCACCGCCGATGAGGGGCTGCGCGGCGGCAGGAAAGTGCCGCTGAAGAGCAATGTCGATGCGGCGATCGCCAAGACCGACGGCGTCGATTGGGTCATCGTGGTCAGGCGCACCGGCGCAGCGGTGGACATGAATCCCTCGCGCGATCTTTGGTACCACCAAGCCGCCGAGATGGTGACAACGGAATGTCCATGCGAACACATGCATGCCGAGGACCCGCTGTTCATTCTCTACACGTCAGGCTCGACCGGACAGCCAAAGGGCGTGCTCCATACCAGCGCCGGCTATCTCGTGTTCGTATCGATGACGCATCAATACGTTTTCGATTATCACGACGGCGATATCTATTGGTGCACGGCCGATGTCGGTTGGGTCACCGGCCACAGCTACATTCTCTATGGGCCGTTGGCCAACGGCGCGACCACGCTGATGTTCGAGGGCGTGCCTAATTATCCTGATAATTCGCGGTTCTGGAACGTCATTGACAAGCACAAGGTCAACACCTTCTACACCGCGCCGACCGCTATTCGCGCGCTAATGCAGAGCGGCGATGAGCCGGTGAAGAAGACCTCGCGAAAGAGCCTTCGCTTGCTCGGCAGCGTCGGCGAGCCGATCAATCCGGAAGCCTGGGAATGGTATCACCGCGTCGTCGGCGACGGGCGCTGCCCGATCGTCGATACCTGGTGGCAGACCGAGACCGGCGGCATTCTGATCACCCCATTACCGGGCGCCACCAAACTCAAGCCCGGCTCGGCGACGGAGCCGTTCTTCGGCGTGGTCCCCGAAATCGTCGACGCCGATGGCAATGTGCTCACGGGTGAATGCCAGGGCAATCTCTGCATCGCCAAATCCTGGCCTGGGCAGATGCGTACCGTCTATGGCGATCACGCCCGCTTCGAGCAGACTTATTTCTCGACCTACAAGGGCAAGTATTTCACCGGCGACGGCTGCCGCCGCGACAGCGACGGCTATTACTGGATCACCGGGCGCGTCGATGACGTGATCAACGTCTCCGGCCACCGCATGGGCACCGCGGAAGTCGAAAGCTCGCTGGTGGCGCATGCGAAAGTTTCGGAGGCCGCCGTTGTCGGCTATCCCCACGACATCAAGGGTCAGGGCATCTATGCGTATGTGACGCTGATGGCTGGCACCGAACCTTCCGAGGAACTTCGCAAGGAATTGGTGGCGTGGGTGCGCAAGGACATCGGCCCGATCGCCTCGCCCGATCAGATTCAGTTCGCTCCGGGTTTGCCGAAGACACGCTCCGGCAAGATCATGCGCCGGATCCTGCGCAAGATCGCCGAGGACGAGCCGGGCAGCCTCGGCGATACCTCGACGCTGGCGGATCCCGCTGTCGTCGACGACTTGGTCCAGCACCGCCAAAACAAAAAAGACGTGCCGGCCTGAAGCGACATTGAATCTGTTCGAGGCCGGCGGAAGCCGGTGGAGTCGCAGCCGCTGCTGACGAGCAGTTGGCTTGCGCATTTCTTGTTCGGCAGTTGCCGAAAAGCGCTAGCGCACTTCGCCGCGGAAAACGCCGGAGAAAAGCACGATAGCATTGCGGCAGCGCTCGGCTCCGGTCACGTCGCTCACTAGGCGTGCCGCCGCGGGCGGCGACGTTTTTTGGCGCGTTTCCAAGACATTTACCTAATTCACAACATTTGTTTAAGGCCGGCTGAACTCGGGCGGAGTCGCTTGGTTAAGCACAGGCAAAAAATCGTGCTTGATCGAATTTTACGCCGTGAGGCGGTGGCCGAGTTTGAAAATGGAGTTCTTTTATGTGGTTGAGGACCGCGGTGGCGCTGGCGGCCACCATTGGGGCGTGCATGACGCTAACGACAGACGCCGAGGCGGGGCCGGACTTCGTCGGTTTTGCAGGCCAGTATTCACCTGGCACGATCGTGGTGAAGACCAGTGAGCGCCGGCTCTACCTGGTAGTAGATCACGGCCACGCCGTCCGTTACCCGGTCGGCGTCGGCAAGTCCGGCAAACAATGGGCGGGCGTCACCCAGATCGACGGCAAGTACCGCCATCCGGCCTGGTCGCCGCCCACGGAGGTCCGGCGCGATAAGCCCTCGATGCCGAGCGTGATCCCCGGTGGTTCGCCGCGCAATCCGATGGGAGTAGCGGCGCTGACGCTGGCCGGCGGAGAATATGCCATCCACGGCACCAACGCGCCGGGTTCGGTCGGCGGCTTTGTCTCTTATGGCTGCATCCGGATGTTGAACGACGACATTACCGACCTCTACCAGCGCGTTTCCGTCGGCACGCCCGTGGTGGTCGCGCACTGATCGCCATCGGCAAGCGAATTTACGTGCTCAGAAGTCCGAGGCGATGCCCTTGTTCTCCCAGTCGCCGTAGCGGGTCGGGTCCGGACCCTTCGGACCATGGAGCTCCTTCGGCGCCGGCTTGGCGTTCGCCTCGGCGGCATTCCTGCGCGCTTCGGCTTCAGCGAGCGCGCGCTGTGCCGCAGGGGTGAGTTCTTTGCGTTCCCCAGATGGCGCGGACGTTCTTGATCGATCGTCGTTCATCGCTCAGGTTTCCAGCCGGAAATGTGCGCACAGTTCGAGGCTCCCGCATAAAGATGGTGCGGCAACCCTGAAATGGGTAGGGCAATTCTAACATTTGGCATATTCCAGTGGAAAGTGACTGCGCTGCCACGGCGTAAGCTGAAGCGCTGAACGCTGCCCGATTCCCGAGATGTTCCTGCTCCATGCCTCATCAAAAATTCGCAGCGCCATCCGAGGTGCCCGGTCTGGCGGCGCGCCGGATCGCGGCGGATGTTCTGGACGGAGTGCTGCACAAGCACCGCACGCTCGACGAACAGCTCGAGGGGGCTGCGGCACATCCCGGCTTGAAGACGCTGCCCGATCGCGATCGCGCCTTGATGCGTCACCTGGTGGCCACCATTTTGCGCCGGCTCGGAACCCTCGGTCATATCCTCTCGAGGCTGCTTGATCGCGGCATTCCGACCGATGCGCCGCGCGCGCAAAGCGCACTGCTGATTGGCGCCGCGCAGATTCTCTGGATGGACGTGCCCGATCATGCCGCGGTGGATCTATCGGTGCGGCTGGTCCAGTCGGATCGGCGGGCCGCAAAATATGCCGGCCTTGTCAACGCGGTGCTGCGCCGCTGCGCGCGCGAGGGACAGCCGCTGATCGACGAGGTCAAGTCGAAAACGCTCGATATTCCCGAATGGCTCATGACCCGCTGGGTCGCCCATTACGGCGCGAGCGTTGCGCGCGACATCGCGGCCGCAATGAGCCACGAGCCCTCGCTGGACATCACCGTCAAGTCCGATCCGGCGCATTGGGCGACGCGGCTGCACGGCGAAACGCTGCCTACCGGCACCGTGCGCACGCTGCTGCAGGGCTCGGTGACAATGTTGCCGGGCTTCGCCGAGGGGCAATGGTGGGTGCAGGATGCGGCCGCCGCGCTTCCGGCGCGCTTGCTTGGCGATGTCGCAGGCAAATCCATCGCCGATCTCTGCGCCGCGCCAGGCGGCAAGACAGCGCAACTGGCACATGCCGGCGCGCGAGTCACCGCCGTCGATCGCTCGCCGGCGCGGATGGCGCGGCTGCGCGACAATCTCGCACGGCTGGCGTTGCAAGCTGAAACCGCGGTTAGCGATGCCGCGGAGTGGCAGAGCGCCGCGAACGACGGCTTCGATGGTGTTCTGATCGACGCACCCTGCACCTCGACCGGCACGATTCGCCGCCACCCTGATGTCTCATGGCTGCGGCAGGAAGCCGATATCGGCGCGCTGGTCGGCGTGCAGACGCGGTTGCTGCAAAAAGCCGTCGCAATGCTGCGACCGGGCGGCATTCTGGTGTATTGCACCTGCTCGCTGGAACCGGAAGAAGGCGAGCAGGGGATAGCAGCCCTTCTCGCCGCCGACCCGGCGATGCGCCGCGTGCCGATCGAGAGCGGCGAAGTCGCCGGCCTCGAGCAAACCATCAACCCGCAAGGCGACCTGCGCACCTTACCCTGCCACCTTCCGCATCAAGACCCCAGGCTGGGCGGCCTCGACGGCTTTTACGCCGCGCGGCTCGTTAAGTCCTGATTTGCACCAGATTTGCTCACGCCCCCGCTGATTCGCGCCGTTCAAGATGGTGTGTTGGCTGGGTTTCCGTTTAAAAGGATTCCCTAACCTGAATCCTCCAATCAAGGGCAGGCGTGTCGCTCGCTCAACGCAGACGCATCTCGACATTGATCATGGGCCGCTTCGCGCGGGGCATCATGGCGCGCGCAAGCGGTGGCTCGGTTTCGCTGTCGCGGCTCTGGCCGGGTCGCACCGATCGCCTCATCATCGCCCCGCATGACCTGCGCACCGCAGATGCGACCCGGGCAGCCGAGATTTACGCCGGCCGATTTGTGTTCGCCGGCAAGATCGTAACCTGCCATGGCCGCTCCGTCTTCGATCTCGAACCGCCGTCGGAGGATTGGGAGGCGGCCCTGCTCGGCTTCGGGTGGCTGCGGCATCTGCGAGCCGCCGATACCACGCTGACCCGCGCCAACGCCCGCTCGCTGGTCGACGACTGGATTTCGAATACAAGGCGCAAACGTGCCGTCGGCCGCCGCCCCGACGTGCTGGCGCGCCGCGTCATCTCGCTATTGTCGCAGGCGCCGTTAGTGCTCGGCGACACCGACGGCAAATTCTACCGGCGCTATCTGCGCGGACTGGCGCGCGAAATCCGTTATCTGCGCTACACGCTGTTGGACGTCGACGGCGTGGCGCGGCTCCAGGTGCTGATCGCGTTGTGCTACGCCTCGCTTTGCCTCGCCAATCAGGCACCACACATCCGCGCCGCCACGCGCAAGCTCTCCGACGAACTGCAGCGGCAAATACTCCCCGATGGCGGCCACATATCGCGCAATCCCGGCGCGCTGATCGAGCTGTTGATCGACCTGTTACCGCTGCGGCAGACTTTCGCCGCGCGCAACATTGCGCCGCCGGCCGCACTGCTGAATGCAATCGATCGCATGATGCCGATGCTGCGCTTCTTCCGGCACGGCGATGGCAGCTTCGCGCTGTTTAACGGCATGGCCAGCGCACCCTCGGATGTTTTGGCGACTTTGCTCGCCTATGACGACACTCACGGCGCGCCGATGGCGACGATGCCGCACAGTGGATTTCAGCGGGTCGACGCCGGCGCGACGACGATAATCATGGAGACCGGCATGCCGCCGCCGCCGAGCGTCAGTCAAGACGCCCACGCCGGCTGCTTGTCGTTTGAATTGTCCTCAGGCCCAAGCCGGATCGTCATCAATTGCGGCATGCCGAGCACAGGCCGCGACAACTGGCGAGTGTTTGCTCGCAGCACGGCGGCACATTCGACCCTGAGCTGTCACGATACATCGTCGTGTCAGTTCGTCGAGTTATCGGCGATGAAGCGGCTGTTGCGGGGCGCGCCGGTCGTTAGCGGCCCGAGCAATGTGGAAAGCCATCGCGAGGTGGTCGCCAACGGCGTGCTCTTGACCACCTCCCATAATGGCTATCAGGCCGGTTTGGGCGTGGTGCATCGCCGGGTGTTGCTGGTATCGCACGACGGATCCAGGCTCGATGGCGAGGACACCGTAACGCCGAGGCGAGGAGCCCGCATCAAAGCCAACCAGTCCGACTACGCGCTGCGTTTTCATCTTCATCCCTCTGTCAAGGCGAGCCGGCTCAGCGACCCCCGCGGCGTGATGCTGGTGCTGCCGAACCGCGAGGTCTGGACCTTTGAGGCGCTCGAGGACAAGGTCGAGCTGGAAGACAGCGTGTTTCTGGCCGGCAACGATGGCGCCCGCCGGACCGCCCAAATCGTCATTCGGCAGGATTCGAGGCGCGCCCCCTCGATCCGCTGGACCTTTGTGCGCTCGACAACGACGGCTACGGCGACCAGCACGAAGCGCAGCTCCCGGCGCGAGCCGGAATTGCCGCTGTGAAATTGTCCCCAACGGATCATCAGGCCGTCA
>VAZS01000446.1 GCA_005884855.1 Alphaproteobacteria bacterium
AAAGATAACATCCTCAGGGCGGCCTATATTCTGGAACATGCCAGAGGGGCACTCCCACTCTAGAAACCATTCTCATATGTGAATTTAGGTGCTGGTGATCCATTGGGACTTATGATGGTCGATTATCGGTGACTTGGAAGTAAATTGAAACGTGAAAGAAGTTTTTGTCGCGCTAACCACAAAGAAGGGCAAAAACCCCGCCAAATTAGGTAGATGTTTTCCCCTAACTGTGACTTTCGCGACAAACCAAAATGCGTCGGATTCACCAGCTCAAGTTACCAAAATTATTACATATAGAGAGAGCACAACAGTGGCCGACTAAGTAAGTTCTCATAACTGGCTATCAGGATTTTTCTACTTACTGCCTTAGTCTCTTGTCATTTGCATTAGATCCTGGAAAGTGAACTTATACACCATGGATCGATCTCAGAATCAAAAACATCGGTACCGATTCAAGAAACTGTGATTCAATTGTATCTACGAAGGATGCTCCTTTCAAAGTACAGCAATTCAAGCTTATCTGGATCATGTTGACGATAGCCATGATGGTATTGAACCACCTATACGTGCCAGATTAACTGATGACGATCCATCGCTCGATACATCTACTGGAAAAGATGTATTTTCATCGTTTTATAGAGCATCACCTGAATTAGATCCACCGGATTACGAAGATACCACCTCAGTATTACCTGGACCAATACAACCCACAGCCGGAGTTCAAGCAATGGATAATACAGTCGACAAATGGGAAGATGATATGGTTGACTCCGACTTTGCTTCATCTGACTCTGAATCTAATGCTTCTTCAACTGATGAAGAAGATCAAGTGGATAACCCTGGCTGGCAAGAGGATGCAGGAATATACAAAAGAGATACTCTAGAACAATGGGATGAGATCTACAAGGTTGAAGTATATCCGATTGTGTGAGCAGCTGGAGTGCTGACCAATAAGGCAAACTTGAATGATATAAGTTATTCTGGCAGAGCCTTAGATGGATCGAATCCCTGGGCACCATTTGCGAATGCGAAGGACTACGATCTTGCAAAGTGGTTTGTTGAATCAGGAACTAATATAGTGGATATTGATAGTTTCTTCAATTGCGGCTTATGTGGACTGCCAGGATCTTTTTCTTCATCAAGGGATCTAAGGAAACTGATCCATGCCATGGAATTGAGACAGAAAACCCCAGATTGGCATCATGCAATTGCAAAAGATGCATATGGTGAACCTCTGGACTTTTACTACCGAGACCCTTTAGAGTGTATAAAAGCTCTATTGTCTCAAGTACACCTCTCAGATACCTTTGTATGGGCGTCTGAGCGGCACTACAACGCACAAAATGAAAGGCTTTATTCAGAAATGCACACTGCAGATTGGTGGTGGGACATGCAGGTGATTAGATAAATTTAATTATCATCCTATATTGTCGCAATTTGGCTAATACTGCTGAAGGATAAGTTAGATGTTCACTGCACAATTGTTTCTGTCATCCTGGGATCAGACCAGGTACAACTTACCAGTTTCAATGGAGATAAGGCCTTACACCCTATGTATTTGCAAATTAGCAACATACCAAGTATAACTCATTGTTCCCTTTCACAGGAAGGCTCGATACTATTAGCATTATGGAGTGCAACTTGATTGTGCTGATGGATGGACACGGCGGTGTTTCCCTATCCTTCAAACCTGGATTGCAGATTTTCCGGAACAATGCAAGCTAACATTATGCAAGCAAAATCGATGCCCACGGTGTATAGTTCCTATCAGATTGAGAGGGGAATACTTGAAAGATGAGCATGCAGCAACTCTTGCAATACGCGAAAGCCGTGATGTCCGGAGACGCATAAAGGAGGGTGAGGATGTGGAAGATACACTTGGGGTAAAGCCATGGCAAAATGCACTGTGGTACTTCCCAAGAGTCGAATTATATGATCTTCCTCGCACGGATATCCTTCATACCTTTCTGCTTGGTATGCTTGATCATATCATGAACTGGACATCAGCATTCTTAAGGAAGCATCACTGTCTACAGCTTTTCGATAGTATATGGCGTACATTCCCTCCATATCCAGGATTCATTGTCCCAACGAGAACATTCCTTCAGGTAAAGCAATGGCAAGGTGATGAGTTTTGTAGCTTTGCAAAGGTTTTTGTTATTGCTGTTGCTCTAGCTCTTCGAAATCTGAAGACAGAGATTGAGCGTGAAGACTTTCCAACCTGTCTTCAATGTTGTCGTTCTCTCATCTCTTTCATACAGTACGCTCGTCTACCAAGACATACACCCACAACTTTACGTTTAATGGAGGAACATTTACTTAGATTCCACGAGTCTAAGAAAGTTTTCCTAGAATTTCGTGCGGGTGTCAAAGCTAGAACAGAAGCAGCTGAACTAGGTCGAGATATGAGAATGGAAGAGAAGGCGAAACCACCAGCACCAATGTCCCGCACTCAGAAGCAAGTTCGACAACAGCTCTTATCGCGAAATATAAATGAGGCTGAGAAATTAAAGAAGGAAGAGCTTTCAAATTATGATATCCCCAAACTTCACGCATGCCAACATGCAAGAAGAGACATCATTCGCCATGGTGCGCTTGGACAGTACAGCACCGATTTCCCAGAACGCAACCATAAGTTGCTAAAGGAAGGGTATGCACACTCAAATAAAAATAATGCTACTGTGCAGATTTTGCAATACCATGCGCGAAAGCGATGCTTGAAAGTTCACGAGCTGCGGTTGCGGTTTCTCGCTCGGAAAGGTTTTTTCACCATGGACACATTAGAGGTGTTAGGATTGCTCAGTTCACAAGGTAAAGCACACATAGCTACAGTAATTTGAACTACATCTGAAATCTAACTTATATGTCTATAATAAAGCTCGACAGAAGTTACAGCGATACCACCGTCAATATCGTAAGCGATCTAAATTGCAGTCAGACATCCCTAGCGCAAAAGAGGATCCAAAGTTCTGGTCACCTGTGTTTTCAGAAGATTATACAATTTTCTGCCATCGGCGGTGCTTTAAAGGACCCTCAGTCAAAAGACACTCTGGAATACCATTACAAGATGTAATGCGTGATTGGTCTATTCCAGATTTGTCTAAAGCAATGGCTGTCTATTTACAGAATTAGCGAATCTCTCGATCGGACCCAAATGCAACTCTTCGATGGCTTGTACCAACAAACTTTGGAGAACTGGAGACTGCCCTCATCCTGCCCTACAATACAATAAGAATCCCAGTAGCTGATCTTGGACAAGAGAGCGTTCATTACCATCTATTACGTTCTTGTCGACAATGGCGGGGCAAGGGTGCGAGGAATGATTGGGCGTGGATCCTCGACCAAAGCGCACCAACAGGAAATGACACCAATATCAACTCGAGTTCAACATTGAATGGGCCATTAGCAGGACGCGTAGCTGCAAAAATCTTGCTTCTCTTTAAGTATCGAGAGACTGAGCTAATTCCTTGCGGTTCGATATATACCCGTAGGTCACGAACTCATCGCCTAGCAATGGTTGAGCAATATAAAGCAATGAACAAAGGTGAAGTAAATGGTGCGGTTAATAATTTTATTGACTTGGAGACTTTCAATGATATTCACTGCCAATCGGGTCCTATACCTGGCCCTGGGATATCTAAGTTAGACACATGGCAGACAAATAATAGGGTGAGAGCACCAGGTCGATTAGAGAAATAGTTTTTTTACTTTCTTAATTTGTACTTTAGAAGTTATTTAGTCACTTGAAAATAAATATATAATTCTCCTTTCCAGGGGGCCCCCTCTGAATAAATCCTCTTTATGTATATCTCTGAGATAAATCACTTATTTCTGCAGTTAATATGATATAAATCAACTTGAGATAATTTTCATGACATTTATTTTTATTCCACTTAAATTCTTTTTACGAAAGTAAAATAAAATTATTTTTTACTCAACTAATTGATATATTTTTTATTCAAGCTTACAATTTATATAGGATACAACATAGCCCATTTAGATCCTTATAGTATTATGTGAAACCATGGCTAGATAATAAATATACAGACCTTTATGATGACTTAAAAGTATTTTTGTCTGTTGCTTAAAAATTTGTTGTGATCTTTGATAGCGCTCATTAGGTAAACTAGTCATCGGACTCTCCTGGGTTCAACATCGCTTTGCTCCTAATATATGGTGTTTGTTTCGACCACCCAATAAAAAGTTAGATACATGATGTCTAAGTTAAATTGCCGACAGCCAATTTAACTTACAAGAATACCAGCCCTATCAGAAAACTTAGATGCGTGATATCTGCTAGCAAAAATAACCCAATCAAAAGATTTAGATGCGTGATGTTTAACTTACAAGAATACCAGCCCAATCAGAAAACTTAGATGCGTGATATCTGCTAGCAAAAATAACCCAATCAAAAGATTTAGATGCATGATGTCTATTCTGCTGAAACACGAGAAGGAATTTCTCTTTTCGGAGTAAATATTTACATATACATACGCGTCGATATGCTATAAGAATATTCCAGTTCTTTAGTACTCCTCTTCCATCAGTATTCTCATGTTATATGATTTTTCGCTCACATACGTGTCGACATACCTAGCATTCCTCTTCATATTTACATATACATACGCATCGATATACTATAAGAATATTCCAGTTCTTAGTACTCCTCTTCCATCAGTATTCTCATATTATATGATTTTTCGCTCACATACGTGTCGACATACCTAGCATTCCTCTTCCACTCTACCATAAAGAATCCAGACATTTTTTATCAAAATGAGAAGCGACTCAAGCATTTGTGAAACCCCTCGCATGGCTGGCAGCAAGAGAGTACGCCAACCAACAACGAGACATATTGAGTCTGAGCAACAGGCTCATAAGAATAGCAAGCGGC
>VAZS01000250.1 GCA_005884855.1 Alphaproteobacteria bacterium
CCTCCTGATATTGCGCGCCGACAACCGAGGTGAAGGCGGCATCGTCGCGCTGTTGGCGCTGCTGTCCGCCAGGAATGCCCGGCCCGGAACGTGGCGCGCGAAGCTGCTGATTGTCGGCCTGGTTGGCGCGGCGTTGCTTTACGGCGATGGCGCCATAACGCCGGCGATCTCTGTATTGAGCGCCGTCGAAGGCCTGAAAGTCGATGCCCCGTCGCTTTCGCCGCTCGTAGTGCCGCTGACGGTTGTTATCCTGATCGGCTTGTTTGCGATCCAGAGCAGGGGCGCGGGCTTCATCGGCAATATCTTCGGACCGGTGATGCTGGGTTGGTTTTTGGCGATCGGCGTGCTCGGCATCCACGGCATCGCAAAATCGCCGGGCGTGCTCGTCGCTGTGAGCCCGCTCTACGCTTTCGAGTTTCTGATCCATCAGGACTTCCATATCAGCTTTGCGATCATCGGCGCCGCCTTCCTTGCAGTGACGGGCGGCGAAGCGATGTACGCCGATATGGGGCACTTCGGCCGGGTGCCGATCCGGCTCGCCTGGTTTACGATCGCGCTGCCCGCGCTGGTGCTGAACTACTTTGGACAGGCGGCGCTTCTCGTCACCGATCCGAGCGCGATCGAGCATCCGTTCTATCAACTCGCGCCGGATTGGCTGCATTACCCACTGGTGGCCTTCGCGACCCTTGCGACGGTGATAGCATCGCAGGCCATCATCTCCGGTGCGTTTTCCTTGACGCAGCAAGCGGTGCAGCTCGGATTTTTGCCGCGCATGCATATCGCGCACACCGCCAGTCACGAGATCGGTCAGATATACGTGCCACTGGTCAACTGGATGCTGGCGGCGGCCACGCTCGGGGCTGTCATTGGTTTCGGAACGTCGGACGCGCTCGCGGGCGCCTACGGCATCGCGGTCTCGCTTCTGATGGCGATCACGACCCTGCTGGCTGCGCTGGTTGCAATCCAGTGGGGATATCCGCCGATCATTGTGATCGCCGTCAATGGCTTCTCCCGTGGCAAGCTGCGCCAGCCTGAAGAAGATCTGATCGAGACCGCCATCAGCAGGTGCAGCGCGCGGCTTCCCGGCACAGCGGTTTTTTTGGCCTCCACTCCTAACGGAGTGCCGCTGGCACTGACGCAATTCGTCAAGCACAATCATGTTCTGCACCAGCGAGTGCTTCTGGTCACTGTTCTGATCGAAGAGGCGCCTCGAATTGCAGATGAAGACCGGGTGAAGGTGACCCAGGTGGTCGAAGGCATTACCCGAGTCCTGCTGCGCTTCGGCTTCATGCAGTATCCAACGATCGCTGAAGGCCTCAATCTCGCCTGCGAGCAGGGCAAGCTGACCGGTATCGATCTTGCCGAAGTCACCTATTACATCGGGCGCGAAACCATCATTCCCAGCGAGGAGATCCCCGGAATGTGGCTCTGGCGCGAGACGCTGTTTGCATTTTTGCAGCGCAATGCGGAGCGTACGGCGGCGTTCTTCGGGGTGCCCACCGGGCAAGTCGTCGAGTTCGGCACCGAAATCGAGATTTAGCCCGGGGATTCGCAGCCACGCGTCCTTGGAACCCCACTCGTAATTACAAAGATGTGCGGATGTCGTTTGGCAACTGAAACTAATTGAAGGTTCCGGCTTTGGTTCTGCGGAGAGACGCCGCGTGAACCGAATTCTCAAACCCGTCACTTACGTCCTGGCTGCCGTATATTTCCTTGTGGACGCGGCTTTCGTTACGCTTGCCAGGCCGATTTCAAAGTGGATCGCCAATCACCTGGTGCTCAGGAGACTGCGGGCCTGGATCAGGTCGCTACGGCCCTATCCGTCGCTCGCGCTGTTTTCGGTGCCGGTGATCATCCTCGAACCAGTCAAACCTATAGCAGCTTATCTCGCGGCAACTGGTCAAGTCGTGAGCAGCGTAGTTACCTTGATCGTCGGCGAACTTCTCAAGCTGGTGTTGGTCGAGCGCCTGTTCAGTCTCACGCGCGACAAGTTGATGAAAATTCCCGCATTCGCCTGGGCATACGGCAAATTCCGCCAAGCCAAAGAATGGCTGGAAGCCACCGAGGCCTGGCGAGCCATACGATCGTCAGGCAGGGCAATCCGCAATTACGTCGCGCAGATGAAAACATCCGGCGCCCTGCTGTTTCGTCAGTCTTGAGGCGAAGCGACGAAGCGTTGCCGCGTTGCGCGCACTCATGCGCAATCATTCGTGGATGAATTTCAATACGGCCTTGAAAATCAACCCAGGGACCTCTTCCGCGGTTCCTGTGCAAATCGCATTGCGGCCCTCCGATTTGCCGATCAGATTAATATGGACCGACTCCATATTGAAAACCGACGCTCTACCTTCAGAGTGTCGCTTGGTCTCGATTTGGATGCTGAAGCCGTTATCGGTCTGTTCGAGCACTCCAAAATAGGCGAATGAAGCGTCTCCTCCCTGGATTTTTTTGCCCGTGACCACCACGATGCCATCCCCTTGCCCTACGGGAGTTTCGAAGTGCACGCTGTAGATGCCATCAGCAAGCATCAACGCGCCGCCCCAATGTGCTTCTGCTCATGTGTCCTGCGCCCCTACGCCCAGCCTTGGGCCGTGAAATGCTTAGCCCTCGTGGATAATACTATAGTAGTATGAAGCCTGACGGAATCCGTCAACAACCTGTTTGCCGAACGGGTTTGGCGCGCAGCGCAGCATTGGACTGCCTCTTAAATAATCAGATGCCAGCAATGGATGGCGCTGTGGGAAACACTTCGCCGCTGAAACGCGCTTGGTTTTAGCAACGTGTTTCTTCAACAGATCGAGTGGCAAGCAGGGACTGGAAGCAACCTGCGGCGCCGGCGCATCCTTGATCGTGCTGTCGATCTCGCTCGATTACTCTTCACAAATAATTCTTGATAGGAGCCGAATTTACTCGCGCTTCGCAATAGTGCACGCATCAAAAAAGCGCAGCAAGACTGGCGCTGCTGCGCGCCCGTTCGAACCCACAAAATCGGCTGACTGCCGCCCTCCCCCGCCCCCGCGCCTCAATACGTTTGTGTCAAATACTCAACGATCTTGCCGACGTCCGCCTCCGCGATGGGCGCGCCGTAAACCTTGATCATCTTGGTCACCTCGGCCCGCCAGAAGTCTTCCTTGAATTTCGCACCCCGCGGCTGGGTCTGGACATAGTCGACCGAATGGCACGCCATGCAGTTGTTCTTCACGACCTCCAGATTGGGCCCCGGCTTGAATGTCGCCGTCTCGTTCGGAAACTTGTAGGAGACCGGTTTGGCCCCCGCTTCGGACGGACCTGAACCGGAGATGCCGACCAACGGCCCCGCAAGGCTCATCAGCGCCAGTGCGGCGAGTGTCGATAGCTTCATGACGGTCTCCTCAAGCCGCCGTGACGCGGACTGTTTCGATGACGTTGCGCAGGTAGCCCGCTCCGTTCCAGAGTGGTTCGGTCGGCTGCGCCTCACCGCCGTTGCTGGTCGCGCGCACCTTCAATTCATGGGCGCCGGCCGCCAACCGGACCGGCATCCGCCATTCGCGGAATGAGTATTTCCCAAGATCCTTGCCGAGTCTGGCCTGCGCCCAGGTTTTCCCGCCGTCGGTGGAGACGGCGACGTCCTTGATGCCCTTGCCGCCGTCGAATGCGAACCCCTTGAGCGTGATCCGTGCGCGGGCCTTCAGCTTCGCGCCGTCCGCGACGCTGGTGATGAACGAGCGCACCTTGAAGCGGTTTATCGGAACGGTGGCTTTCGGCGCCGTCCCCGGCTCCACGCAATTGCAGTCGTTGTCAGGAATGCGATACGCGGTCTTCATCCAAAATCCGTCAAAGACGTTGTCGATCACCGTGATTTCGTTGAGGTGCTTGACCCAGTAAGTGCCGTAATAGCCCGGCACCACCAGCCGTAGCGGAAACCCGTTGAGCAGGGGAAGATCAGCGCCGTTCATCGCATAGGCAAGCATGACCTCGCCGTCGCGCGCATGATCGATGTCGAGCGCCTTGATGAAATCGGGAGTCTTGTCGGTCACCGGCCCGTCCATGCCGTTGAAAGTGACCTGACGCGCGCCCGACTGGACGCCCGCCCTGTCGAGAATCGACTTGAGCGACACCCCTTTCCAGCGCGCATTGCCCATGGCGCCGTTTCCCAACTGCCCGCCCGCGACGCGGGGATTGAAGAAGCCGCGGCTGTTTCCCGAGCACTGGTTGACCGCCACGATATCAATGGCTGGCATCTTCTTGATCTCGGCCAGCGATAGTTTCACAGGCGTGTCGACCTTGCCTTTGATCTCGACCGTGAATTTGTCCGGATCGATATCGAGCGGCACTTGCGCTAGATGATAGCGGACGAAAAAAGCATCGTTGGGCGTAATCGGGCCCTTGTTAAAAACGGAAAAAGGCGTTTCCAGTTGTGGCGGTCTGCTGGTCAGGCCAATCATCGGACGCTTTTGCGGATATTTCACCAGCGGCCGTTCCCCGTTGTCGAACGGCAGCGCAGCCGTAGCTGCAAATGCGCGCAAAGAGGGGAACGCCATTCCGGCACCGAGCGCCGCAATGGCAGCCCCGGAATTTCTTAAGAGAGTGCGCCGATCGATCATCGCTTTTCTTCCTTTCCGTTTGCGCGCCGCCGATGACGATCCGTGCCGCATTGACGCTCCGGCCGTCGGCTCCCTTCGTCTCCATCAAAGGAGTTCTGGGAGCCGACGACCGACGCGTGCGTGCAGAGGGAGCTTGGGCGGCAGCGGATATCTCTATGACGTGACATTCTTGCTTTAGTCTAACGAACCGCCGCCTGTTCTGCCTTGGACTCGGCAAGAATTTTCAGGAATCTGGTGAAAAGCAGCTCCCGTTCTTTGCTGGTGAGCGTCTTCCGACCGGACGTAGTGGCGTAGTTCTGCATGAATTTCTCGAATGCCAGTCTCAGCTCGGGAGAGGATTGGCCGAGCGTGGTGTCTGCGGACAAGGCTGGATTTCGGTGGGCCGCAAGCCATTCTGCGGCTGGCTTGAACCGCACCCAGCCAGGCATTTCGGCCGAGAGATTGACTTCGCGCCATTTGGGGTGCCTCGACGGGGTGTTGAATTGATCGATCTTGCCGAAGAACGCATCGATGAATTTAGCGACCCGCTTGTAGCGCGGGGAATTCTCCGGCCAGGTGTAGGCGACGAGCAGCGCCCGGTTAGCGATGGTCGGGACCGTGGTCCCCTCCGCAACCAGATTTGGATAGTGTTGGTGCGTGATCTCCGCGGGAAGATAGTTCGCGAACAGTTCGCGCAACTCGTGCTTCGGCAGGCTTTCCTGATCGAGCGCGAGTAAATGCAGGCCGTCTTCCTTTTTCACCTTCGACAGGGTGACCTGCGGCGCTCCGGTGAGGATGATCATTGCCGAGATTTCCCCCGACATCAGCCTCTTAAGCGCTTCATCGTTGTCATAGTAAGAGCGCTGCACGGGAATATTGAGCGCGCCGAAAACGGTATCGGCGGTCACTTCGGTCTGGCTGTCCTTCAGGTTGAAGTTGACCTTTTTGCCGTTGAGATCGTCGTAAGACTTGATGTCGTTTCGCGCCAGAACATGAAACTCGGAATTGTAGAGCTTCGTTATGTATTGGACGCGCTGCTCGACATTGGCATACAGCACCGGATCCTTTTTCTTCAGCAGCCGAAGATTGTCCTCGTCGACCACAGCCATGTCCATGTTCTTGAGAAACAGCACATCATTGACGTTTTGAAGTCCGCCGACGCCAAGAACCGGCAGAACGCGCACCCCGTCCGGCCCGAGGTCGTTCACGACGTTCCGGATGTCCTCGGTGAACCTGGCGCATGTACAGGAGATGCCGGACACCACGACGGTTACGGCGATATCGTTGGCCTGGCGTTTTTTTTCATCGTAGCTGACGGTCGGCTTTTGGGTTTGAGCCAAGGCAGGCCGCAACGGGACGGTCGATACGAGAAAGAACGACAGGCACACGAAGAGATTTCTAGCAGTCGCTGTAGAGACGCCCATAAGTTTGCCCTTTGCTGTGGTCGGCCACACATGGCTTGAGTGTTCGTGAAGTGAGCGCCGCGTGCGGAATTCGGTTGGGTTATCTGCTTCCAGCAGAAATTCGTCGGCAGTGGTGGTGTCTTGGAGAGAGGCGCCATGTATGGCGCAGGTCATCTATCGCGCAGATCAACGATGCTTGTTCGCGAGCTGGTCGAGGCGCTGCGTAGCTTCCTTTGCTCCAAACTTTTTCGCTTTTTCGTACCAGCCTCGCGCCATGGCTAAATCCGGCACGACGCCGTGAACCCCGAGCTTCTCCAGGATCGCGGGATCGTAAGTCTCGGCCAGAGTCATGGCGGAGCGCGCATCTCCGCCCTCCGCGGCGCGCCGCAGCACGAGGCGAGCCGCAGCAATATCGCCACTCGCAATCAAGCCATCCGCTCGCCTCAGCGAGGAGGCGATTTCACCAGGGTCGAGCTGGTGGATGGCATTCGGGACCACGAGCTCCGGGACGGCTGCCTCCAACGGAGCGCTGTTCTGCAGCGCCGAGCCGCTCTGCAGCGCGCTCTGATAGGCGTTCTTGATCTCCTCGCGCGTCGGCACCACGGCGGCAGTTGTGACAGTTCGAACGCCCACGGTCTGGTTGTCCGGAGCCGATGGCTGTGCGGGCTCATTCAGCTTTCTGTCGCGTTGTGTCAGTTGCGACGGATCGGACTGCGCCGCTGCGGAAGGAGCCGGCAAAACGGCGGCAATCGATGCTTTGAAATTGGCCGCAGTGTCTCGTGTGGCGTCGGAAGAAAACAGCGCGAACAGAACTGCCACGGCCGCAGCCGCCAGAACACTGACAAGAATCAGCGACGAGACCGAACCTTTTCGCTTCTTGCGCATCGGATTGAGGTATTCGCTTGGATCCGGTTCCCCGTTCTGGTCGGAAAGGAACAGTGGAACCGACTCTTCCGGATAAGCGTCTGTCCGGACCGGTAGCCTGTAGGGCGCGATGCGATCGGCTGAGTTTTCGAAGAACGTATCGACGTCAGGGTCGACTAATCTAAATGGATTCGCCTGCTCCGCCATAATCATACTCCCCGCTACTGTGACGCAACAGAGGGGCGCGTCCGGCATTTTTTTGTTTGTTGATCATCAAGAGGCGCCCCGATACCGAGCACGTACTCAGCAGTTCGAATCGGCCCAAAAAGCGACCAAGGCTGGCGGGATTTAAGAAATGTTAAGGCTTCACTGTGATGCAAAAGTGGCGTGCACTGTTTTGTCACGTTCCGGCTTCGGGATCGACACGTGGAATGGCACCAGCCGCATGCTTCGCCAAATGCCTTCATCGGTGCCGGAAATCGCCGGTGCGAGCCGCGCTCGCTGCCCGGTGCCTAGATCCCGAGAACCCAGACTGCCACAATCGTCCCGAGTACTGCCAGACCGGAGATAGTCCAGCCTGCTGCGTAGGCCGCGCCGTCGGTTTCCGGCCTGTCCACCAACGAGTCGTTCCAATCGCTCATGACAGCCTCCTTGCAGCTTGGCTCTGGGGCCTGCGTCTTCCCGCGCCGGCCTAAGGTTCAAAGATACCAATCGCGGCCATGGGTGGTGGTTCCACGGCTGTGTCGCCAACGCTGTCAATTTCAAGACGGTTTATTTGATGGGAAGCGAGCCGGCCGTGCGGACCAGCTTGTCGGCTTTGAGAAGAACGTAGGTGTTGGCAGGCTGCTCCCGCGCAAAGAAGCTTATCGCCACAAACGCGGCGCAACACAGCAACCCCACGAGCATGATCTTTCGGTGAGTACGCCGGTCCGCATTGTGAAACGAGCTGGACATCGTTCATCATAATCAGCTGCCC
>VAZS01000430.1 GCA_005884855.1 Alphaproteobacteria bacterium
CATGTGTCACGGGCTAGTCCAGCGCAATGTCCGAGGTTTGTTGGCGTTGAACTGCTGTTTGGGCAGTCCGGCGCTTTGTTGGAGTGAACATGGCTGCTCAAGATTCCAAACGGCGCGTTGCGCTTCTCACCGGCGTGACCGGTCAGGACGGCGCCTACCTCGCCGAATATCTGCTCGCACTCGGGTACATCGTGCACGGCGTCAAGCGGCGATCGTCCTCGTTCAACACCGCACGTGTCGATCATCTGTACGAAGATCGCCACGCCGGCAACGTGCCGTTCCTCCTGCACTATGGCGACATGACGGATTCGACCAACCTGATCCGGCTGATGCAGCAGATCCGGCCTACCGAAATCTACAATCTTGCCGCGCAGAGCCATGTCGGCGTCAGCTTCGAAAGCCCGGAATACACCGCGAATGCCGACGCGATCGGCGTACTGAGACTATTGGAAGCGATCCGGATACTCGGCATGGAGAAGGAGACGCGATTCTACCAGGCGTCGACCTCAGAGTTGTACGGCCTGGTGCAGGAAGTCCCGCAGAAGGAAACCACGCCCTTCTATCCGCGTTCGCCGTATGGGGTCGCGAAGCTTTACGGTTATTGGATAACGGTGAACTACCGAGAGGCGTACGGCATGTTCGCTTCGAATGGTATCTTGTTCAATCATGAAAGCCCGATTCGCGGCGAAACGTTCGTGACGCGCAAGATCACCCGCGCGGTCGCCCGTATCGAGACCGGCCTGGAAGACACGCTTTATCTCGGCAACCTCGAGGCAAAACGTGATTGGGGCCATGCTCGGGACTATGTGGAGGGCATGTATCGGATATTGCAGGCGGATGAGCCGGGCGATTTCGTGCTGGCAACCGGGGAGGCTCGCTCGGTGCGTGAATTCGTCGAGCTGGCTTTCGCAGAAGTCGGCCGAAGCATCGAGTGGCGCGGCAAGGGCGTGGCGGAAACCGGCATCGACAGGAAGTCCGGCAAAGCGATCGTTCGCGTCGATCCGACGTATTTCCGTCCGACCGAAGTCGATCTCCTGGTCGGCGATGCCAGCAAGGCGCGCCAGAAGCTCGGCTGGCAAGCGAAGACGAGCTTCACGCAGCTCGTCAAGGAAATGGTGGCGGGCGATCTTGCGGCCGCCCGGCGGGAGGTTGCCAATGGCAAAAATCCCGTTTGACCTGAAAGGCAAATCGGTTTTCGTTGCCGGCCATCGCGGGATGGTCGGAGCTGCGTTGGTGCGCCGGCTCGCCCGGGAAGGTGTCGAGCTACTCACCGTTGCACATCGTGAACTCGACTTGCGCGACCAGGCCGGCGTTTCCGGCTGGTTCGCGGCGAAACGCCCGCAGGTCGTTTTTCTGGCAGCGGCGAAAGTCGGCGGGATCGTCGCCAACAACACGCTGCGCGCCGAATTCATCTACGACAACCTGCTCATCGCGGCCAATGTCATCCATGCCGCGCATGTCAGCGGCGCCGAAAAGTTGATGTTTCTCGGGTCGTCCTGCATCTATCCCAAGCTGGCGCCGCAGCCCTTGCGCGAGGATTCGATGTTGACCGGAGCTTTGGAGCCGACCAACGAGCCCTATGCAATCGCCAAGATCGCCGGCATCAAAATGGTCGAAGCCTATCGGAGCCAGTACGGCTCCGATTTCATCAATGTGATGCCGACTAACCTGTACGGGCCCGGCGATAATTATCATCCCGAATATAGTCATGTGACGCCAGCATTGATCCGCCGGTTTCATGAAGCGAAAATATCAGACGTATCAGAGGTAGTGGTGTGGGGTACTGGCACGCCGCGGCGGGAATTTCTCTATGTTGATGATATGGCGGACGCGTGCGTCCATCTGATGAAGACCTACTCGAACCAGGATATGGTCAATATCGGCACCGGCGAAGATATCACGATCGCCGAGTTCGCCCGCCTGGTCGCCAAAGCCGTCGGCTACACCGGCGCGATCAGCTTCGATCACTCCCGCCCGGACGGAACCCCGCGCAAATTGCTCGATGTCAGCCGCCTCGCTAAACTGGGCTGGCAAGCGCGCACCTCGCTCGAGGAGGGTGTTGGATTGGCTTATCGGGCGTATTTGAGCGAATCGAAACAGGCAGCCGAGTAGCCCGCGACCAAGGCCTGCTGGCATCAACTCAAAAGCCCCTGTGATGCGTGCCGAACCGCGACCGCATCGGAGGCATTCAGGCGCCCGTGACATTTCGTACTCGACCGGCCGCGCGGCTCCGCCTGGTGCGACGCCTCTTTACCCCCACAGCCGGCATCGGCGCCGGGTGCGTCCGCATCGGCTTGCGCCATCTCGTCGACCGCAGCGAGGATGTTCGCATCCGCCGCTCGCGCGTCGTAGACATAGGGCTCGACAGCATCCACCTCCGCGCCTTGTCCGCTGATAGCGCCGATCAGCGTGCTGTGATCCTTCTCCGGATAGAGCTGCAAGCCGACGCGATGCCCATGGAGATCGAGCAGCGACAGCATCTCGGCGATGCCTTCCGACGTCGGCTTCTCCGTCGTCGCCTGCGGCTCCAGCCCGATCTCGCGCAGCGCCCGGCCGGGTTTCGGACCCCGTGCGTATTTCCGGGTCGTGCCGAGCGCGCCGATAAAAGCCGGCTCGAGATTCATCCGTCGGGCGAGTTTCAGCAGCCGCCGCACCCCTTCGCCGGTCGTCAACACCAGATCATCGCAGGGCGTTTCGATGAAGCGGGCTATCCAGGCTTCGATCGGGACAGTATCCGGAGCGTCTTGGATGATGAACATCGGGCATTGCATTACTTCAGCGCCCTGTTCTGTGAGCAGGCGCGCGAATTGCGCTTCCTCGCGCGTCTCCAAAATCAGGATTCGGTAACCGTTCAGCTTGCCAGCCATGATCTTCGTAATACCGACCGCCCGTTGTTTGTTCAGCATGGTGCTTCCCCCGGTATTGGCGCAAGGGCATCACGGGTGATAGAGCAGGCTGAATTACGTTTAAATGTCTTCTCGCCAATCGCAAAACAAACCCTTCATGCCCGATCATCAATATGTATTGACGCTATCCTGCCCGGATCGTCCAGGCATCGTTTCGGCCGTCTCGACGTTTCTTGCACATAACGGGCAGAACATTCTCGACGCCCAGCAGTTCGACGATATCGAGACCGGGCATTTCTTCATGCGTGTCGTATTCGCCGCGGCCGATCTCGCGGTCGATCTTGCTTCGCTGCAGACCGGCTTCACGGCGATCGCCGAGCGGTTCGGCATGGACTCGCAAATGCGCGACCGCGCGACGCGCCGCCGCGTCATGCTGCTGGTCTCGGCCTCGGATCATTGCCTGGCGGACATCCTGTATCGCTGGCGCACCGGCGAACTCGACATGATTCCGACAGCCATCGTCTCCAATCATCCACGCGAGACCTACAGGAATCTCGAGTTCGGTGAGATTCCGTTTCATTACTTACCGGTGACCAAGCAGACCAAGCGCGAGCAGGAGATCGCGATCTGGCAACTCGTCGATCAGACCAAAACCGATCTCGTGGTGCTCGCCCGCTACATGCAGATCCTATCAGACGAAATGTCAGCGAAGCTATCGGGCCGCTGCATCAATATCCATCATTCGTTCCTGCCCGGCTTCAAGGGTGCGCGGCCCTATCATCAGGCGCATGAGCGGGGGGTCAAACTGATCGGCGCTACCGCCCATTACGTTACCAGCGACCTCGACGAAGGCCCGATCATTGATCAGGACGTCGAGCGCATCAGCCATCGCCATACGCCAGACGATCTCGTCCGCAGGGGCCGCGATATCGAACGGCGGGTGCTGGCGCGGGCGGTGCGTTACCATCTGGAGGACCGGGTCATCCTCAATGGCCGCAAGACTGTGGTGTTCATGGATTGATCGCTTGCGCTGGCTGGTGCGCGTCTCGGGATTCGAGACTACCGGAACACCGGATTGAAGCCCCTTGGTTTCCAGCCGAGGTCCCGAACAGCCGGCGCTGA
>VAZS01000431.1 GCA_005884855.1 Alphaproteobacteria bacterium
CTGGATCGCGCAAGAACGCTGGCTCGACCGAGCCGAGCCGAGGTCGAAGCCGCGGTGCGAACCATCATCCGATGGACGGGTGAAGATCCCGACCGTGACGGCTTGATCGAGACTCCGTCTCGCGTGACCCGCTCGTTTGAAGAGTTTTTCTCGGGCTACGGCCAGGATCCGGTTGAAATTCTGGAAAAGACCTTCGAGGAGATCGAAGGCTACGATGAAATGATCGTGCTGCGCGACATCGGCTTCGAAAGCCACTGCGAACACCACATGGCGCCGATCGTCGGCCGGGCGTGGGTGGCCTATATCCCAAATGGCCGCGTGGTCGGCATCTCCAAGCTGGCACGGCTGGTGGACGTCTACGCCAAGCGCCTGCAGATCCAGGAAAAGATGACGGCGCAAATCGCGAATACCATCGACAAGGTGCTCAAGCCGCAAGGCGTTGGTGTGATTATCAAGGCGACCCACCACTGCATGACGACCCGTGGCGTTCACAAGCCGGGTACGGACCTGGTCACCAGCCGTATGCTGGGCTGCTTCCGTGACAATGCGCTGAGCCGTCAGGAATTCCTTGGCATGGCAACTTGATATAAGTTGGGTTCGCAGCTCGTCGCGCGCTGGTGCGAACTCGGAGGAGGTGAGGGATCATGGCTGAAGAGCAAACGCCCGCTGGCTCGGATCTCGTCCAAGGCGTCACATTGAGCGAGTTCACCGCCGACACCTTGCTGGGGCACGTCGGCGATCAGGATGTCGTTCTGGTGCGGTCCGGTCCTGAGATTTTCGCCATCGACGCGCATTGCAGCCATTACCACGGCCCGCTCGCTGAGGGCCTCGTGGTCGGCGACAGCATTCGCTGCCCCTGGCATCACGCGTGCTTCGATTTGCGCACTGGTGAAGCGACGCGCGCGCCGGCCTTGAATGCGCTCGCGGTGTGGGAGGTAGAACGAGAGGGCGAGCGGATTTTCGTTCGGCGAAAGCGTGAACAGCCGGCCGCGCGGAAAAAAATGACTCCCAATGCTCCCAGTAGAGTGGTGATCGTGGGCGGCGGCGCAGCCGGGCTTGCCGCGGCCGATATGTTGCGGCGGCAAGAATTCGGCGGGAGCATCGTGATGTTGAGCAACGATGCGGCGGCCCCGGTCGATCGGCCGAACCTGTCGAAGGATTATCTTGCCGGCAGCGCGCCGGAGGATTGGTTGCCGCTGCGTCCGGACAGCTTTTACGAGGAGGCTGGCATCGATCTTCGGCTCAACAGCAATGTCAGCTCGATCGACACCAAAGCCCGTAACGTCATTATGGCGGATGGCGGCGCTGTTCCGTACGACCGCTTGCTATTGTCGACCGGTGCCGAGCCCGTGCGGCTGCCGATCCCCGGCGCAGATCAGCCGCACGTTCATACCTTGCGCTCGCTTGCGGACTCCCGGGTTATCATTGGCTCCCTGGATGGCGCGCGCCGCGCAATCGTGATCGGCGCCAGCTTCATCGGCCTCGAGGTCGCGGCGGCATTGCGCACCCGCGAGATCGAGGTTCACGTCGTTGCTCCGGAGCAACGGCCCATGGAGCGCGTGCTCGGGCCCGCGATGGGCGACTTCGTCCGTGCGCTGCACGAACAGCACGGCGTCATCTTTCATCTCGGCGATACTGTGACGGCGATCGATGGCAAGCGCGTGACGCTCAAGAGCGGCGGCATGCTGGACGGCGATATCGTAATTGTGGGCGTTGGAGTGCGTCCCCGCCTGGGTTTGGCCGAGCAAGCCGGCCTTAAGCTCGACCGCGGCGTTGCTGTGAATGCATTCCTGGAGACCAGCATCCCAGGGATCTATGCCGCGGGCGATATTGCGCGCTGGCCCGATCCGCATTCAAAGCAAAATATCCGGGTTGAGCATTGGGTGGTGGCGGAACGCCAGGGCCAGACTGCGGCGCGCAACATGCTGGGACAGCGTGAGGCATTCGATGCGGTGCCGTTTTTCTGGAGCCAACACTACGACGTTCCGATCAATTATGTCGGTCATGCCGAGCAGTGGGATGAGATTACGATCGACGGCGACATCTCGGCGAGGGACTGCCTGTTGCTATATAAGAGGAAGGGCCGCGTGCTCGCCGTCGCATCGATCTATCGCGACATCGCCAATCTTCGGGCGGAACTTGAGATGGAGCAGGAGACGACGCGCTGAGCGGGGAAGCGTGATTTTCTGAACGGCTGGTGTCGCCATGCGCCGATGCGGAGGGTGCAGGATGCGTTTACTCGACTGTCACAACTTCCATGATTTCCGGCGGCTAGCCAAGCGACGTGTTCCGGGTCCGATCTTTGATTATATCGACGGCGGGGCGGACGACGAGGTAACTCTTCGCCGGAATACCGCAAGCTTTGAGCAGTGTGACCTGGTGCCGAGCGTTCTCCGAGGGGTCGAGAACGTGGACATGTCGGTGACGATCATGGGCCAGAAGCTCGCGATGCCGTTCTATTGCTCGCCGACTGCGCTGCAACGTCTTTTCCATCACGACGGCGAACGTGCCGTCGCGGCTGCCGCGGCCAAGTACGGCACGATGTTCGGGGTATCATCCCTCGGTACGGTTAGCCTGGAGGAATTGCGCAAGGCGCATGACACTCCGCAGGTCTATCAGTTCTACTACCACAAGGACCGCGGTCTCAATCGGGCCATGTTGCAGCGCGCGAAGGAAGCCGGCGTTGAGGTGATGATGCTGACCGTGGATAGCATCACAGGCGGCAACCGTGAACGCGACCTACGCACCGGGTTCTCCATTCCGTTCAGGCTCACGCTTCCCGGGATGTTCCAATTTGGCATCAAGCCGATGTGGGGCATCAATTATGTCACTCATGAGCGGTTCAGGCTGCCCCAGCTCGAAGATCACGTGGACATGAGCGGTGGGGCTCTGTCGATCGGCAAGTATTTTACCGAGATGCTGGATCCTTCTTTGAATTGGAGCCGACAGCTCGACGGCTCGCGAGCAGCGTTCGATCAGCTCGCTGAAATCGTGGATGCCGTGGGAGACCGGATCGACGTGATCATGGACGGGGGCATCCAGCGTGGCACCCATGTACTCAAGGCGCTCTCGCTCGGAGCCAAAGCGGTGGGAATAGGGCGGTTTTATCTCTATCCCCTCGCGGCGGCGGGCCAGGCAGGCGTCGAGCGAGCGCTGGGCTTGATGAGAGCCGAGATCGAGCGCGGAATGAAGTTGATGGGCTGCACAACCGTCGGGCAGCTCTCTCGGGAAAATCTCCGGTTCAGATAGCCGCGCCGGCTCACCTCTGGACCGCTCGCTGTCGCGACGCGGTCCTCTATGAAAGTTTGACCGCTACCCCATGCGCGCCTTCCGGCAAGGTGACTCCTTGAGCTATAATGCCGTGCGCTAGTTGACCGCGCGCCGGTAGTAGAGAGCCAAGATGCCTCCCGCTGACATCGCTGTCATCGTTCTTGCCGGAATCGCTTTGTTTGCGGCGTTTGTAAATGGCGCCATCGGGTATGGGTTTTCGTCGCTCACGGTGCCGATCGCGCTGGTATTCTATACAAATCGAATCCTCAATCCCGCGACCGTTGTCATCGAAGTCCTGCTTAACTTGTACGTTCTATTCATCAATCGCGACGGCGTTCCTTCTGTATGGAAAAGAGTGTCTCCCATTGTCATGGGGCTGTTACCCGGCATCGCAGTCGGAGGCCTTGTTCTCGCCTGGCTTCACTCGACATGGCTCATCGGTCTGCCTTTTGGAGCGGCCCTGGGCATCCTGTATTCGGTCACGACGATCTCAGGACCGCCGCTGGCGATTTTGTTTAATAATCAAGGCCTGGTGAAAAATGAGTTTCGGGCCGGGCTCGCATTGGTTCGCGTGGCTGAGTCGAGCGTGACCGCCATTGTGTATTACCAGCTCGGCCTGTTTACAGCCGAAAGCGAGAGCCTGTTGTTTGTGTTTATTCCCAGCGTGGTGGTTGGAGTGCCGCTTGGCGCTTATCTCATCCGACGGCTGGATGCGGAGACGTTTCGCCGGATATGCATGAGCTTTGATGCTTGGGTCGTCGGATTCGGTCTGTCCCGGGTATTGATCGATCTGAATCTGATGGCAAGCCCATGGGCCTACAGCGTCATGGCTGCGACGATGATGATAGATTGCTATCTGCTGTACATCTTTTTCACGGTGCAGAAAGCCGCTTCAAAGCAATCGCAAACACCTCCAGTGACATCCGCGGACACCACTGAGCCGCGCGATCGCGTTCCTTCGGAGGGGATAGAACCTACGGGTGACCGGTTCGAAGACCTTAACCTCTTGCTCGGTTACCTGGCTGCAATCGCCACTGTCGCTATCCTGCTATACAGTTTTTCGCCGGCAATTCGCCTGACGCCATAGAGGCTGTTGCGGCGGGCGTTTAGGAAATCGGCAAATTGGACTGGATTGGCTGCCCTTTTTAGACACATATAGAACTATGTGCTGGGCCCGGAGCCCAGATCTTCAGCAGCTTTTGAAGGATATGTTCGGGTTACGCGTCGTCGCCTAGGCTTCGCCAAGCGCGTGGCGCACGGCGCGATAAGCGAAGACGATGGCCGGGCCGATGGTGATGCCAGGACCTGGATAGGTCCCGCCCATGATCGAATTGGCCTCGTTGCCGCAGGCATAGAGGCCGGTGATCGCCTGACCGTCGACGCGCGTGACCTGCGCCCATTCATTGACCACGAGACCGGTCGCGGCGCCGATGTCGCCCGGATAGAGCCGAACGGCATAGTAGGGCGGGGTTTCGATCGGGCCGAGCGTCGGATTGGGACCGACGGACGCATCGCCGTTCACCCGGTGATAGGTCGTGGTGCCGCGGCCGAATTCCGCATCAATGCCCGTCTCGGCATAGTTATTCATCGCCGCGATGGTCTTCTCCAGATTGGCTTGGGGGACACCGATCCGGCCGGCGAGTTCCGCGATATCAGTCCCCACGGTCAGATAGCCGTCGGCGAGATAAGGCGCGAGATCGCTCGTGCCCATGCGCACCATCCCAAGTCCGTATTTCCGCAGACCCACCGCATCGGTGATGATGAAGCAGGGAATGCAGGGTGTGATCTTGTTGTGCTCGAACATCGCCCGAGCGAACAAGTGATAGGAGCAGGACTCGTTGACGAAACGCTGGCCGGTTTGATCGACGCAAACGGTGCCCGGTTTGCTCCTGTCCATGACGAAATGCGGAAAGCTCGCGATGCTGCCATTGGCACGCCGCCGGATCGAGACCGGCGCCCAGAAGGCGCTGTCGA